>NZ_JBJIAB010000038.1:0-53402 GCF_045310795.1 Candidatus Clostridium helianthi | reverse complement strand
TCCTATTCGAGAAATTTGGATTCACTGTAGAAAATGTTGTTGAAAAGGCTATTAATGTAGCAAAGAAATAGATGTTAAAGTAATCAAATCTACGATACAGTGTAAGCTAAGCGTTCAAATAAGACTATAATGTAAAAAATATTATGAGAAATATATAAGAAAATTTAAGGATATTATTAATGAAGCTGCTACTGGTAAAAAAAGAATTTTTGCCTGTAGCAGTTTTTTTAAAACAACTTGTTTTCTAAAAAAACAAATACCTAAAAAGTAGTATGTGTTCCTAAATTATAAAAAATATATAAAGTGGTTACAGTATATGATATATTGAATTCATAGTAATCAACTTATTTTGATTAAAAAATTTATGTTAATAATAAAAAGATAATGTGCAATGGAGGGTTTTATATGTTTCATAAGAAATTAAAAGATTTCCCAAAGAATTTTTTATGGGGAGCTTCAACATCAGCTTATCAAGTAGAAGGTGCTTATAATGAAGATGGAAAGGGATTATCCGTTCAAGATACAAAGGAACCATTTCCAGGAACACCAGATTTTAAGGTGTCTAGTGATCACTATCACCATTACAAAGAAGATGTAGCATTATTTGCAGAAATGGGATTTAAGACTTATCGTTTTTCAATTGCATGGACTAGAATAATACCAAATGGAGTAGGGGATGTAAATCCAAAAGGAATTGAATTTTATAACAATTTAATCAATGAACTATTATCACACGGAATAGAACCGCTAGTTACTATGTATCATTTTGATTTACCTGATGCTCTTCAAAGAGAAGGTGGTTGGTCAAATAGAAAGACTGCTGATGCATTTGTAAATTATGCAAAAGTATTGTTTGAAAACTTCGGTGATAGGGTTAAATATTGGCTTACAATAAATGAGCAGAATATGATGATACTTCATGGAGGGGCAATTGGAACTGTAAATGATGGAGTAGAAAATGTTGAAAAAGAATTATATAAACAAAATCATCATATGATGCTTGCACAAGCGCAAACAATGAAGTTATGCCATAATATGTGCCCAAAAGCGAAAATAGGGCCTGCACCTAATATAAGTTCAATATATCCAGCAAGTTCAAGACCAGAAGATATATTAGCGGCTAGTAACCAATCATCTATAAGGAATTGGTTATACTTAGATATGGCTGTACATGGTAGGTACAATCCAATAGCGTGGAGCTATATGGTTGAAAAAGGAATCGAGCCAACTATTGAAGATGGAGATATGGAAATATTAAAAGGTGGAAATCCAGATTTCATAGCATTTAATTATTATTGTACAGGAACAGCAGAGGAAAGTAAGATTGATGATAAAGAAGTTTCTACTCAAGGTGGAGATCAACAAATTGCTGTAGGAGATCTAGGGGTTTACAAAGGAGCTTCTAATCCGAACTTGGAGAAAACTCAATTTGGATGGGAGATTGATCCTATAGGATTTAGAAATACTTTAAGGGAAGTTTATGAAAGATATAATTTACCTATAATAATTACTGAAAATGGATTAGGTGCTTATGATAATGTTGAAGAAAATGATACTATAAATGATGATTATAGAATTGATTATTTAAGAAAACATATTGAACAGGCTAGACTTGCTATAACTGATGGAGTAGATTTGATTGGATATTGTCCATGGTCAGCTATAGATCTTATAAGTACTCACCAAGGTTTCAAGAAAAGATATGGCTTTATATATGTAAATAGAGATGAATTTGATCTTAAGGATTTAAGAAGAATAAGAAAGAAGAGTTTCTTCTGGTATAAAAAAGTCATCGAAACTAATGGAGAAGAAATTTAGTCAAAGATAATTAATATAATATTAGAATAATAGTATTAAAAAATAGATACTAATATAAATGAAATATACCAAAGTGTAAGAAATTTCACTTTGGTATATTTTGCTTTTATAATATAGCTGTAAGGAATTTTTATAAACATAGCCTTAAAAGTTTTTTTCAAATACTGTATACTTAAATTAAAAGAACTTTGATTGATAATATAATGAAGATAAATTATAGTATCCACAAAGTCATAAAATGCTAACTAGTATAGTGTTTTAAATTTTAAGACAACAATATATTTAAGTATGTGTGAATGTAAAAAAGCTAGTTATAAAGGAAGAGGTTGATTAAATTATGTTTAATTATGAAATTATCCAGAGTTTAAACGATTTAGAGTTGTCTCTATACAGATATATAATGAAGAATATTGAAAAAGTTGCCTATATGAGAATTAGAGAATTAGCTGATGAAGCACACGTCTCAACAACTACTATATTAAGGTTTTGTAAAAAGTTGAACTGTGAAGGATATTCGGAATTTAAAGTGAAATTAAAATTGTATCTTGAAGAAAATGAAAGTACTAAAGTAAATAATGATACATCTATAATAGTCGATTTTTTCAAAAAATTAGATAATAGCGAGCTTGATAGAAAATTAAATGTACTTTGCGATTTAATAAAGAAAGCAAGCAATGTAGTATTTATAGGAACGGGAACATCCGGAATACTGTGTAAATATGCAGCTAGATATTTTTCATCAATTGGTAAGTTTTCTATGTACATCGATGATCCGTATTTTCCAAGAAATTATAAGTTATATGAAGATTCAATAATAATAGCAATGTCAGTTTCAGGTGAAACACGTACGGTTATTGATTATATAAGTAATATAAAAAGAGAGAATACTACGCTTGTAAGCATAACAAATAGTGAAAATTGTACAATATCGAAAATATCAGATCTTAATATATCGTATTATGTCCAACAAGAAAGACTAGGAATTAGTGATATAACAACACAAATACCTGTATTATATATTATTGAAAGTATGGGAAAAAGGCTACATAATAAGTTTATAGTAGATTCTTCTGATTATTCTAAGTAAAACTTTAATATCCCTATAAAAGAATGTGTTTATTCTTTTATAGGGATATATTGGTATTAAAGTTTACTTTGCAATTCAGGAGCTGAATTTGATAAAAGATTCATCAAATAGCATATTTCATCATCTGATATTTCTACTTTATATTTGCTAGTTATAAAGTTCAAATTTTCTTTTATTATATTATATAGATTTATATTTTCTTCTAGATAGTTCTCTTTTTGAGGATAAACAGCTGGATTATCTTCATTTCTTAATCGTCCTATTACAAATGATAAATGGAGAATAACGCCAACCATATTTTCATCAGATAATTTAATTAAGAGTTTCTCTTGTAATATATTCAAAAATAGAGTCACATCTTTATAAAGTTCAACACCATCTATATTATATATATTTTCCTTTATAATTTTAGGTAGATTAATCATAGTTAATTTTGAATCAATTATACTTTGTAATTCTTTTAATACATTCATGTTAAATACTTCGTACATTGTATATTGTTTTATAGGTGAATCTACAGGAAAAGATGAAACTATAAAAAGTACCTCATTTTTTTCTTGAAGATTAATTATTTTTTGCTTGAAGTATTTTTTATCTAAGCAGTTTAGACAAACGACTTCAAAATAATCTTTATCTAATCTAAGATTACTTAGTAAGAAGTTTTTAATTGCAATAGCAGCTCCCTCACCAGTTAAGCATGCAGTTACTATTAAAACTTTATCAGAATCGCTAGAAGGATTACTTATATTTTTATGTATTTCTACATAAGAATTTACCATAAGAACATCATTATATATTTCGTCTAGTGATGATCCAATTAGTGCTTTTCGTGCTGCTTCTAAAACGTGTAAAGTTGAAACAAGAGATATCACTTTAATGTCTACTTGAAATTCCTTTTTTATAACATCTGCAAAAGTTGTTAAAGACCCCATATCTACCAATAAGAGATAACCAGCAGAAGTTGGATTGTCCTGAATACCAATCTTAAGGCTTTCTAATACTTTTGATGGAGCAACATCTATTGGAGCGTTTATTGGAATTATATAGTTTTCTCCAAGTAGTCTGTTAGAAACATCAGCCATTGAAGTTGCAGTTGATTCACCATGAGCAATTAGGATAACTTTTACTTTATCTTGAGATTTATCGTTAAAAGTATTATCTGGTATCAAGAATAATGTTAAGTATCCAGCTTCATCTATTGGAATTGATTTATTAATAGTGTTTTCTATGATCTCCTTAATCTCTAGTGCAACAGCAAATTCAGAAGGATAAAGATCTTTTATTCTATTTAAATTAGTGTTTATTATTATCTTGTCGCTGTTTATTCTATTAATTAATGTGTTTATATGCAGAGCAAAAGCCGTATATAAATTACTATCAAAAATTACAGGAAGCTTTCGAGTTATATGACTTACTATACTATCAATACATTTTAATGTATCTTCATCAATAATGGTTAATAAGTTTTGTTTGCTTGTTTCTTCGGAAACTTCAGAGTTATTTTTATTGAAATGTTTGGCTATATCTTTCTCAAGAATGTTCTCAATATCAATATCTGAAATTTCTAGAGACTTAAGCTTTTCAAGTTTACTTTCTATAAAATCGTAAATAGTATTATCTCCATTATTAAATATAGTGTTTGTATCTTCATTAGAACCATTAAATCTGAAATATTCAATTTCTTCACTCATAAGTTTATTCCATAAAACTCTATGTTCTTTCTCTTTATAAAGACCTTCTTTAATATAAGGAGGCAGTATTTTACTATGGATTCTTACGTCGCGTCGTATATTAGTTAAGTATTCAGAGTATGCTTTTGCACAAAGTAGCTGAACGTCGCTTTTCAACTGACCAATATTATTAGGACAATCATAAGAAAGTAATGCTCTAAGAGAGTTTAAAGATACATAAATCTCTTTATTTAAACGGATACTTTCATATTTGAAGAAACTTTTAATTAAAAATAATCTTTCATCTAAAGTTCTTTCTTTAAGAGAAGGAATATTAATAACAAGAGGAATTCTTCTTGTAAATGTGTTTAATAAAGCAGAATTTGGGTCTTCTGTTGTAGCTGAAATTATTAATACATCTGATTTTCTGGTTTCTGAATCCCCAATACGTCTAAAAGTACCTGTATCTAAAAATATGAATAGAGCTTCCTGCCCTTCAGGTGGCAATCTGTGAATCTCATCTAAAAATAAAATACCACCATCAGCCTGTTCTATTAATCCGACTTTGTCAGATTCAGCTCCAGTATACGCACCTTTTTTTACACCAAAAAGTTGAGAAGTTAATAGTTGTGGGTTATTAGTATAATCTGCACAGTTAAACACTATAAAAGGAGAATCTTCTGTTTTTACCTTCATTTCCAATGCATAATTGTGCATAAGAGATGCGAACATAGACTTTCCTACACCAGTAGCACCTAATATTAAACAATTCATACCTTTAGGTGGATATAGTATAGCTGCTTTAGCCTGTTCCACAGAATCTTTAAGAGAAATATTATTTTTAGCTAACAAATCTAACTGAGATTCATTGCTTTGAATCTTATTTTCAGCAAGAAAAAATAATACTGGTCTACCTGATGATTTATACAATTTACCTTCCTTACAAAGTTCATTTAGTTCATGGCTTAAATTAGCTCTAGTCATATTAACTAGAGGCGCTAGTGTTTTAGTATCTATTCCATCTGGAGAATTTAGCTGGAGAAGTTTTTGGTAAATCAAATCTTTTTTAGCCATTATATGTCCTCCTATATAACTAAAAATATTATAGCTACTATAAATAGATTAAGCATTTTCATACACTATGCTGAAAACACTATAGTAAGTAGACTATTATAGTAAAATTATTTATTATCAAACATTGTTTATTTAGTGTTTACATACAGTTTTAAAATTAATCAAACACTATATATAATTATAAAACACTAAGTGTATTAAGTAAACACATATCATAAAATAAATAAAATATATAACTTTTATTATAAAAATGATATAACTTTTGTGTAAAATTATATTGTCTATTTTTATTATAAGTGTTGATATATAGGAACGATCCGATAGTATGTAAAATTTAAACAGCAAAAAAATTAGAAAAAAATTTAAATATTTAATAGTGTTTGGCACAGGTATTGCTATATATATTGGCATGAAGCAATAAAGCATCAAGTAAAACTTTATTCAGTGGGAGTTTAATATATCTTCTGAATTTTAGTTTAACTTATCCAGAAGTATGTAGCCGTTAACTATATTACGGATACTATCTATTGGATAAATTGGAGGAGGAGTACAAATGGATCAATTAGAAATGGCAATAATGAATATTATAATCAATGCAGGAGATTGTAAAAATCATGCTTATATGGCTCTTAGTTTAGTAAACGAAGGTAAGTATGAAGAAGCTGAAAATGAAATGCAACTAGCAAATGATGCGTTAGGAAAAGCGCATGATGCACAAACAGAAATGCTTCAAAAAGAAGCTTCTGGAGAAAAAGTAGAGTTATCAGTTTTATTTGTTCATGCACAAGATCATTTAATGACATCTATATCAGAAAAGAATCTTATTGAACAAATTATAGAATTAAGAAAAATTGTAAACACTTTAGTAAAATAAAAAATTGAAGCTTGGAAAAGTAAATAGACAAGCTATATTTTGTAAATACTATAAAAATAAAATTCGCAAGTAACTTTAAAATTAACACAAAACTATATAAAGGTATAGAACATATTAAAATTTATAAAAGTTAAATCAAGGAGGAAAAAATATGGTTACAATCAAATTATTCTGTGCATCAGGAATGTCAACAAGTGTTTTAGTTAATAAGATGAAGGAGGCAGCTAAAGCTAAAGGTGTTGATGCAGAAATTATAGCATTTCCAGAATCTCAAATGGATAGACATTTAGATAGTATGGATGTTGCATTACTTGGGCCACAAGTAGGATATACTTTAGGAAAAGCAAAGAAACTTTGTGAACCACATGGCATTCCAGTAGAAGTAATACCAATGGTTGATTATGGAATGATGAATGGAGCTAAAGTTTTAGATCTAGCATTAAATCTTGCAAAAAATAAATAATTGAAAAATTAATTATTTTTATAAACTTAACGAATAAGAAATAATTTGCAAAAATAAACAGCATTTGTAGTTTTACATGATTAAGTAAAAATACAAATGCACATATAAAGATATATCTAATCGATTAACTTATATTCATATGTTATATGAGGAAAGAAAACCTTTAACAACAATTATAGGAAAATCAAAATAAATATGTAAGTTTATAAGTAATAATAGCAAATTTTTATTTGTAATTATTCATATTATAATCACAATTTAGTTATAAGGGGGAAATTTATTATGTCACTCAATCAAACACTGAACGAAAAAGTAGTGCCAGCGGTAATGAAATTCGTTAATCTTAAAGGTGTTCAAGCATTAAAAGATGGTATGTTATTTACTTTACCATTAAATATTGTTGGATCTATATTCTTATTAATTGCTTGCTTCCCAGTAAAAGCATTTACAGATGGTATGGCTAGCGCTTTTGGACCAGGTTGGAATGATCCGTTATTTAAATTACAGCATTCAACAATGGGTATTATGGCAGTGGTAGCTGTTATAGGTATGACTTATGTATACTGTAAAAATGAAGGTCTTGAACCTTTTTCACCAGCAGTAATTGCTTTAAGTGTATTCTTAACTGTAACAAATGATTTTGTTATGTTTAAAGCTACACCTGATGCAACTCCAATTCAAGTTGGTGGAGTTATTCCACAAGACTGGACTGGTGGATCAGGTATGATTACTGCAATTATTGTAAGTTTAGTTGTTTCATTTGTTTATTGCGCAATGGTAAAGAAAAATATTACAATCAAGATGCCAGAAGGTGTACCTCAAGGTGTTGTTAATGCATTCTCAGCATTAATTCCAGCTACAGTTATATTTATAGGTGCAACTGTTGTATATGCGGTATGTAAGTTTGGATTCAATACTTCTTTTGTAGAAATTATATATAAAGTTGTTCAAACACCATTACAAGCTGCATCAGATTCACTTCCAGGAGCTATACTTATTGCTTTTGCTGTTCCATTCTTATGGTTCTTCGGAATTCATGGAGGTATGACAGTATCAGGTATGGTAGGTGCTTTATTAACTGCTAATACTGCAGCTAATGCTAAATTACAAGAAGCAGGGACTTTAGATCTTGCTCACGGAGCTCATATAGTAACTCAACAATTCTATGATAACTTCATTAACTTAGCAGGTAGTGGTCAAACACTTGGATTTACTATATTATTATTAGTACTTGCAAAATCTGCTCAATATAAACAATTAGGTAGATTAGCACTTCCAGCTAACTTATTTAATATTAATGAACCTGTATTATTTGGTACTCCAGTAGTAATGAACCCAATAATGGGTGTACCATTCATACTTACTCCAGTAGTAAATGCAATATTACTTTATTTTGCAATTGCAACAGGAATACTTGCACCAATGGGTGGAGCATTACCACCTTGGACAGTTCCAGCTGTATTCTCAGGATTAATAATTGGTGGTCCTAGTTATGCTATAGCTCAATTAGTATTCCTACTTGTTGGAATGGCAATATACTTCCCATTCTTTAAGAAAGTTGATGCTATGTCATATGCTGATGAATTAGCAGCACAAAAACACGAAAATAGCGCTCAAGCGTAAATCAAATTAATTAGCCCTATTATTAACAATTTAAAATAAATCTAAAAACTCTAACATTTTTAATTATTGAAATTATGATTTCTGCAGTAGCAGAAGCGCAATGAGAGAATAATTGAAATGTTAGAGTTTACTCAGTATAACTTTGAAAAATAAATGATATAATATGTTAATAATCAAAGTATAAGAAAGAATTACTAAAAATTAAATTAAGATAAAGTTATTTTTTCAAAAGATTAAATAGGAGTGAGGTAGAAAGATGATATTAATAAACTGTGCATTAAGACAAGACGATATAATAAATATAGTAGAAAATATTGAAGTTGAGAATGAGAAAGTATTTAAATTTGTTAGAAAAGAAGGGATTAAGATACTTTTTGAGTGCAGCCTTAGTGATCAACAAAATGCTGCTGCAATTGCAAAACAATCAATAAAAGATACTGAACTTGGAAAAGTATTATATTTTGGAGTTAGTGTACAATAAAAATTAGATATAGTTTAATTATTTATATTGTAGATAAAAAGCATTTTCTTATAGTTAAGAAGATGCTTTTTATTAGTTCTATATAATTTGCTTAATTTCGAGTTGGTGAAATTATTTTTTGATAATTAAAATAAATTTAGTGATTAAACAGTTCTTGGAAGTGTTCAAACACTAATCACAATTATATACTTTCATCTAAACACTGGACAATGTTACCAAAACTCTAATAAGAATAATCAAACTCTTATATTAGATATTGATTATATTAAGTAAACATATAAAATGTTAATTATAATTTGAATGCATAAAATCTCTTGTAAACGTTTTTAAAAATCTAAGGTTAGGATTAATATAGATAATATTAATATATTTAAAATAATGTCTACTAAAAAGCAGAATAGTGTTTGGCACAATTTATGCTATGCAATAGAATAAAAGGAAAAATATTCTAAAAGACATTGAATGGGGGAGTGTAGAGTGGAAGAGTTAGAAATGGCAATCATGAACATTATAATAAACGCTGGAGATTGTAAAAATCATGCGTATATGGCACTTAACAATGTAAATGAAGGAAAATACGAAGAAGCTGATAAGGAAATGCAATTAGCAAATGATGCATTAGCAAAAGCACATGATGGGCAAACAATGTTCCTTCATAAAGAAGCAAATGGTGAAAAGATTGACATGTCAGTTTTGTTTGTGCATGCACAAGATCATCTAATGACAGCAATAACAGAGAAAAACTTAATTGAACAAATAATCGAACTAAGAAAAGTGGTAAATACATTGGTTAAATAATTAACAAAGAGATTAAAATTTCATAAGTACATTTATTCAAAGTTTATATAAATAAATTTATATTTCAGGAGGAATGAACCATGGTAATAATTAGATTATTTTGTGCAGCAGGAATGTCAACAAGTCTTTTAGTAAACAAAATGAAGGAGGCGGCTAAGAATAAAGGGATAGATGTAGATATTGAAGCTTTTCCAGAAAGTCAAATGGATAAAAATATAGAGGGAGTTGATGTTGCATTATTGGGTCCGCAAGTTGGATATACATTAAACAAAGCAAAAAGGATATGCGAACCTAAAGGAATACCTGTGGATGTTATACCAATGGTTGACTATGGAATGATGAATGGGCAAAAAGTTTTAGACTTTGCCTTAAAGCTAGCAGGAAAATAGTTAAAAAGTTTTTACAATATCATTTTTTATAAATTATCTAATAGACCTTGTTAATTTATATTTATTAATTTTTAAGGAGGAATTATTATGTCATCATCTGGGACAACTTTAAACGAAAAAGTATTGCCAATAGTTATGAAGTTTGTTGGTTTAAAGGGAGTTGTTGCATTAAAAGACGGTATTTTATTCACTTTACCATTAACTTTGGTAGGATCGGTATTTTTATTGCTAGCGCAATTGCCATACCAACCGTTAAATGATTGGCTAAATGTTACATTAGGTGCAGGGTGGACTGACCCGCTGTTTAAAGCAAATGGGGCAACTTTTAACATGATAGCACTTGTTGCAACAATAGGAATAGCATACACTTATGCTAAAAATGAAGGTCATGAACCTTTATCAGCAGGAATAATATCATTTGTAGTATTTATATTAACAACTAGCTCTTCAGTAACTACTAAAAGTGGAGAAACAGTAGGTGATGTCATACCAACAGCATGGTGTGGTGGAAAGGGAATGGTTACAGCAATTATAATAGGATTAATAGTTGGAGCGGTTTATTCATGGTTTATGGCAAATAAGATTACAATAAAGATGCCTGATGGCGTACCACAGGGAGTTGTAAATTCGTTTGCAGCATTAATACCAGCAGCAGTTATAGTGCTTGGAGCAACAATAGTTTATATGATATTTAAATGGGGATTACAAACAACATTTATTGAATGGATATATAAAGTACTTCAAACACCATTACAAGGTATGACAGACTCATTAGGTGGAGTTTTAGTCATGGGATTTTTAATTCCATTCTTATGGTGGTTTGGTGTTCATGGAGCAACAATAGTAAGCGGTGTAATGTCAGGAATATTACAATCAAATACCTTAGATAATGCAGCTATAGTTACAAGTGGAAAAGAATTAACAATAGCAAATGGAGCTCATATAGTAACACAGCAATTTCTTGATCAATTTATGACAGTAACAGGATCTGGTATGACAATAGGTTTAGTAATATGTATGTTATTTTTTGCAAAATCGGCACAATGCAAACAATTAGGAAAACTCGCAATAGTACCAGGAATATTTAATATAAATGAACCAATTACATTTGGAACACCAATAGTAATGAATCCATTTATGGCAATTCCATTTATAATTACTCCAATGCTATCAGGCACAATACTTTATTTTGCAATAGCAACAGGAATAGTTCCACCATTTGGAGGGGTAATGGTTCCATGGACAACTCCGGCGCCAATATCAGGACTTTTGACAGGTGGAGTTAGAACAGCAATATTACAGTTATTAGTATTAGCAATGTCATTCTTCGTTTACCTTCCATTCTTTAAGAGACAAGATAGTATAAATCTAAAAAATGAATTGGCAGCTCAACATGGTGATAATATTCAGGCATAAGAATTATTAAATAATATTATTATGACAAGGAAAGATTAAAACTTTAGGTAATTAGAATTTAAGCTTATCATTTGTAAAAAAATACAAATGATAAGCTTTTTTAAAATTTGAGTTAATATTAAGATTTACTAGCTGCTGGTTCTACATTCCAATTATCTTTAGTAGAATATACTGAAATTCCATCAGGATTATTGCTTGTCTCATATATGTTGACACCACATGTAGTTAGAACATTGTAAGATTCATTAGTAGTGCTAATAGATTCTTTAGCTCTAGAAATTATTCCTACAATTGGGTTAACATATCCGATAAATGGATACGATGAAGATGTTGGATTTCCATGATGAGGAACTTTTAATACATCAACTTCTTTTCCATCTAAGGCTTTTCTACTAAGAAAGTCGTTTTCTGCGCCCCATTCAATATCTGCAGCAAATAATTCTTGAAGATCATGATAATTCAAATAAACAAGAGCAGAGTTATTGTTTAGCAATGTATATTCTTGGTAAGGGTTAGCTGCTTCAAAGCTTGGATAATCCTTATCAGCATGAACAAATTGTAAAATATTTTCGCTATCAATATATGATTTTGGTTCAGCTGTAACTAAAGGTACTCCGCTTTTCTTTATAGCATTCATTGTTTCTGTATATACTTCATAATCATGTTTCATAATTTCTTTTTCACTGGCACTAGAAGTAGTATCATTTATACTTGTAAAGTCTTTCATTTCAAAGTATTTAGGAACCAATATTTTTCCGACATTAAAGTTTTTTAGCAAATCAATCACTCCACCAATGTGATCTGAGTGAGGATGTGTAAGCACTACGTAATCTACAACTCCTTTTCCATTAGAAGTTTTGCTAGTGTTAGATTCAGTAGCTTGTACACTACTACTAGTAGTAGTAGATTTGAAAAAATCTTTTTTTAGGTTTTGACTATTTAAAAAGTCTATTAATGTTTCGCTAGTTGTTGTATCACCAGTATCTATTAAGACAGTTTCTCCATTAGGTAATCTTATAAATGCACAGTCAGCATTGCCTACATTTAAATGGCGTACAAATAAATAGTCTTTATCATCTTTATCTGAACCTTGGTAGTAACCATTTGAATTAAAATCTTCCATAGTTCCGTTTAAATAAAGCTTTCCAGTGGCAACAGAACCATCGGATTTTATGTAATATTTGTGATTTCTAGAATTAACCCAAGTATTTACAACCATTATTCCTTTGTCATCAGAATAATATTCTTTATTTTTATAATAATAAAGACCTTTTTGAAGTTGTCCATCATCGTTAAAGAAATACCAATTATTATCTATTAATGTTTTATGAGTAGCCATGTGGCCATATTGATCAAAATAATAAGTATCCCCATTTATTTTTTGCCATCCAGTTTGCATGGCACCATCTTTATCCGTATAGTAGATATTATTATCATAAACCCATCCAGTTTGCATTATTCCATCTTTATTGAAGTAATACCAGGTTCCGTCTATCTCTTTCCAGCCAATTACTACTGAAAAATCACTATCTAGATAATATTTATCATCATAGCTGTTATCTTTAGAGGTTATATCAGGATTAACATCTTTCTCCATGAACCATCCAGTTTTTGCGAGAACTTTATCATTAACTATATAGTATTTTTTAGAATCAATAGTTTTCCATCCATATGGAATAGACACTTCTTCCTGCTTATTCGGTACAGAAGTTGCATTGTTATTATTATCTGTATCTTTTTTTGAATCTTTCTCTGATTCGTTGTTTGAAATGCTTGTACTAATATCTTTGTCAGTATTTTTTGAAGAATCTTCGTTTGTTGAATTATGTAAAGTTGATTCATTTGTTTTTTGAGAAATTTCATTTGTTTGCTGTTCAGCATATACTATTGTTTCTGTAAAAAGATGAAAAGATAAACAGATTAGAAAGAATAGTATAAAACTTTTAAAATATTTTGTCATCATTATCTTTTAACACTCCTTAAATTCAATACAAAATATTATAACACATAATCAAGCAAATTTTAAGCCAAGTATCGGGATTTATTCCGCATTATGTAAAATTAAGAAAAAATTTTTAGAGGTAATAGAAAAATAACAAGTCAATATGTTAGCTTATTTTACCTAGTGTTTCGCACAGATATTAACCTAGTAGTTTTCTATGGGATTAATATCATTCACTGTGTAACACAAAATATACATCGCATTTTGGACTTGTTATTTTTAAAAATATTTATTTACTAAAACAAAATATGAATAAAATAATTCTCTTGTTATTTTTTAACCTCTTAATATTATTTTATATAATTTAGGATTGATTTTAAATATAGAAAACAAAATTATCCAGTGAAGTTGTTTTTTATCGCTTTGAATATAAGACTTATATGTTTCCGATACTTTTTGGTTAATCAAGGTTAAATATTCAGTATTATTTTCAATATTATTAGAACATTCAAAATAACAATTTATAAGCTTAAATAAATACCATTTTAATGTTTTTGAATAGATTTCTTCATTATTTATATTTTTAATGAACTTAACTTTTTCATCGTAAACATCTATTATATCTAACCTTTTTTTATTAAACTTGCTTGTAGTTATACTGTTAGGAGTGATCCTATAATAGTACAAAGGCCTATTAGTATAAGTGATTTTATTAGCTTTATAATATAATTTATATGTAGTGCCTTCATCCTCATGAATTTTGCCTACAGGATAAGAAATATCTTTAAAGAGTTCTCGTTTATAGAGTTTATTCCAAGCTACTACTGTTTGAGTATATAAGCCATTATAGAAGTTATTTAGGCTTTCGATATTATTGTAAGAATTAATAATATCATTATCTATATGAGGTATTGAGTCATTGCTATTAGCTGTTTTAAAAAAATCGCAACATGAAATATCAGAATTATTTTCCTTTAGCAATTTTAACAAAACTTCATACATAGTTTTATCTAACCAGTCATCGCTGTCTACGAAACCAATATAATTTCCTCTAGCTATCTCAAGGCCAGCATTTCTGGCAGAACTTAGACCATTATTTTTCTTATGTATAACAATTATTCTATCATCCTTTTTAGAGAATTCATCACATATCTTTCCGGAATTATCCAATGAACCATCATCAACTAAAATAATTTCAAGATTTTTTTCAGTTTGATTTAAAATGCTATCTATACATTGAGGTAAATATTTCTCAACATTATAAACAGGCACAATAACACTAATTAAATCTTTAGTATTTTCCATAATATATTCTCCAATCTTTTACTCAGGTTAAAATTTGCTCTATAGATGGTTAAGCTGTAATAAATTATAACATATTAAGGCATAATTTAGAATTAATAATCTGTAGAAGGTATTGTAATAGAAAATTAAAAGTCAATATTTAATATGTATTATTGAGTTTTATGACTACATTGATATAATAAAAGGTAGATATGTATTAAAGGAGAAAAAGATGAACAATAATACTAATTATTCAAATTATGAAGACTTACAGCTAAGAGATGCGCAGCTAATAATGGCAAGCATTTTAAAAGATGTAAAAAAAATTTGTGACAAGCATAATATTAGATATTTTTTAGATGCTGGAACGCTTATAGGAGCGGTAAGACATAAAGGATTTATACCATGGGATGACGATATTGACATTGGAATGCTTAGAGAAGATTATAATAAATTTTTAAGTGTAGTTAAGAATGAACTACCTGATCATTTATTTTTGCAGACTCATGAAAATGATCCTAATTATGATATCTATCAAGTTCCATGCAAAATAAGATATAATAATACACTTTTTATTGAAGATAAGATTGCAGAAAATGAAAAGATGCATAATGGTTTATTTATAGATATTATACCTTATGATAGTCTTCCTAAAAAAAGATGGGTATACAATATTCAAAGAAAAATAAGCAATTTTGTATTAAGAAGTTTCATAAGAATTAGAGAAAAACCTGAAAAGCTTACATTAAAAAATAAAATTACATATTTTATTTATAATATTGTATCAAGTATTTTTACAACAAAAAGAAGACAGAAATTATTTGACGTTTTAGTTAAATGGAATGATAGAAATTCAGAATATATGGGATATGGATTGGATACAGTATGGAGTCAGTACATATATAGAAAAGAAGATTTTTTTGATTTGATAAAGGTTGAATTCGAAGGAGATTATTTTAATGCGCCTAGGAATTATGATGCTGTTTTAACACAATTGTATGGAGATTATATGACACTTCCGAAAGAAGAAGATAGAGTATGGCATGCCAGAATAATAAAAAAGTTAAAAAATACTAAATAGGCATTTTCATTTTAATGGTACAAGAATGTAGCTTTATTTATAGTAGTAAAACTATTTCTCTAAATGAGAGTATTTTTACTTAGCTACAATGAATGAAAATGAAAATTTACTTAAGAAAATGGCTTAATATTGCATATGGGCATCAATACTAGTATAATTCAAGTAGTGTTGAAAAGTTTAAAGTTATTTGACGGTACAGTATTTAAATATAAAGGTAGTTTTATATTTTTAAAATTATAGATAAATCAACTATAATCTATACTTATGCGTATACCTCACCGAAATGAATAATATACTTTTGCTCCAGTTTCTGGTTGGAATATATTTCATGGGCTAAGTATAGTTTGTTATTGGGATATCCACAATTGATGTAAAAAATGATAATTTTAACATATATATTCTTTAAAACAAAAGAATATATATGTTCATAATGTCTATTAGTCCAATATTATAGTAAGTTATGGCATTAAATAGGCCAGTATGCTGACTTATTGTTTTCTGAATATGATTAAATAAAAGGAGCGAATAGTTTTGGTAAAAGTATCTATCATTACTCCTGTTTATAATGTAGAAGAATGTATTGAAAGAAGTATTAAATCTGTTATGAATCAAACTTGCAAGGATTTTGAACTTTTACTTATAGATGATGGATCAAAGGATAAAAGTATCGATATAGCAAGAGGATTACTTGAAAATTCAAGTACAAATTATAAAATCATAACTCAAAAAAATTCGGGTGTTAGTGCGGCAAGAAACAGAGGAATAAAAGAAGCTAGTGGAGAGTATATAACTTTTTTAGATTCAGATGATTATATTGATCATAAATTTGTTGAGCGTATGTATGAAAAAGCTGAAGAAACTAAGTGTGAGATAGTTTTCTGTGATTATAGTGAGGTTGACGCTAAAGGAAATGTGCTAGTTCAAAATAGAACTAACTATTTAAATGATTTCATTAGCGGAAAAGAAGCTGCTCTTATGCAGTTAAAAGATGATATAACAATAGGAATGAGAAGTGCTATATATAAATCTTCCATTATACAAGATAATAATCTTTTATTTGATACTAAAAGAAAATATGGAGAAGATATGGTCTTTGTTGTAAAGGCACTGCTATATGCAAAAAAAGTTATAAGTGTAAATGAAGTATTGGCTTTTTATGTTATATGGGGAAATTCTGTGACTCAAAATGTATCGCTGAAGCATTTGGATTGCTATTATTCATATATTGACCTATTAAATGATATAAAAGATGATGAAAGCCTAAAGAAAATAAAAAGTTTTTTAGTTGAATTTAAAATACCTTATTCAATATCACATGTTTTTTCAGTATTAGGTAAGGATTCAAATTTCCATGAGGAACTTTTTAAGTTTTTAAATAAGGATGATGTAAGAAAATATTTAAAGAATTATAAAATGCAAAAATTGGATAAGAATAATATTAGATATTCTATTCAATGTAAGGGAATGCTGTCTTGTCCTAAATTATTAATAAAAGTTTTAGATAAAGTAAGATAATACTTTAAATTAGGACATTTTAGTGAGAATCTCTGAAGTAGGAGGGGAAGTATAGTGAAGAATTGGAAGACTTTTATAGTTATGATAATCGATATGTTTATGGTTAATATGGCATATCTTTTCTCAATAAATATAACACAAAGTGGAACTTTTACAGAAATCGCGAAAATATATACTCACGATTGTATAGCTTTGAGTCTGATATATTTAGTGTGTTTTTACTTATTTAAAATGTATGAAAGTCTATGGCATTTAACTGGTACTGACGAGTTTTTGTTAGGTGTTGGTGGAAATATTTTAGCAGGGATAATATCAATAGGGTATACTAGAATTTTAGGTAATACAATTCCGCTAAATGTTTCTGTTGTCGGAATACTTTTAAGTATTTTCTTTGTGTTGGGATATAGAATACTGTATAGAGTATATAGAAGAACGCTTTTGTACATACCATTTAAATACTCATCAGACCAAAGAAGAGTAATGATAGTTGGAGCAGGTTCGGCTGGAACTATGCTTATTAATGAAATGATGGCAAGAAGGGAACTAAAGTATAATCCAATAGTTCTTATAGATGATGATAAAAGTAAACTTGGAAAAAGAATATCAGGCGTAAAAATAGAAGGAAACAGATACGATATACCTTATATAGTTGGAGAGCAGGAAATAGATTTAATATTAATTGCAATTCCATCTCTTGATGCTAAAAATAAAGCAGAAATAATTGAAATCTGTAAGAATACCAATTGCAAACTTCAAATAATACCTGGAATGTACGAAATATTAAGTGGAGATGCTACAGTTAGTAGAATAAAAGATGTTGATTTGGAAGATTTACTTGGAAGAGATCCTATTCAACTTGATAATAAAGGAATTTCAGATTATATAGAAGGAAAGACTATATTAGTAACTGGAGGGGGAGGATCAATAGGTTCGGAACTTTGCAGGCAAATTTCCATATATAATCCTAAAAGGCTTATAATATTTGATATTTACGAAAACAATGTATATGATATACAAAATGAGCTTAGAGAAGAGTTCCCAGACATGAATCTTACTGTATTAATAGGTTCAGTTAGGGATAGAAAGAGACTTCATGAAATATTCACAAAATATAAAGTAAATGTTGTATTCCATGCAGCAGCACATAAGCATGTGCCTTTAATGGAAGATAGTCCTAAAGAGGCTATAAAAAACAATGTTTTTGGAACCTTAAATTTAGCAATAGAAGCAAGTGATGCTAATGTAGAAAGATTCGTTATGATTTCAACAGATAAAGCTGTTAATCCAACTAATATTATGGGCGCAACAAAAAGATTATGTGAAATGATTATTCAAGCCATGGATAAGCAGTCTAGGACAGAATTTGTTGCGGTTAGATTTGGAAATGTACTTGGAAGTAATGGATCAGTAATACCATTATTCAAAAGACAAATTGCTAATGGTGGCCCTGTGACTGTAACTCATAAAAAAATTATTAGATACTTTATGCTAATTCCAGAAGCAGCGCAGTTAGTGCTTCAAGCTGGTGCGTTTGCAAGAGGCGGAGAAGTTTTTGTATTAGATATGGGAAAACCAGTTAAAATTTATGATTTAGCATGCGATTTAATAAGACTTTCGGGACTTGAACCAAATAGAGATATAAAAATTGTAGTTACAGGTCTTAGACCAGGAGAAAAGCTATACGAAGAACTTTTAAT
The DNA here is from genome assembly GCF_045310795.1 of Candidatus Clostridium helianthi. Classification (NCBI taxonomy): domain Bacteria; kingdom Bacillati; phylum Bacillota; class Clostridia; order Eubacteriales; family Clostridiaceae; genus Clostridium; species Candidatus Clostridium helianthi. Next base: position 34,190 of record NZ_JBJIAB010000038.1, on the reverse strand, counting down.
GAGTGAAGAAGGCTTAGAAAATACAGTTCACAATAAAATATATGTAGGTAAACCAACATTTGAAGATATGAATAGCTTAACAATTAAGCTGGAACAATTACAAAAGTTATTGGAGCTTAATGATATATCAGAGATTAAGCATCAAATGCAAAAGATAGTTCCAACATATCACTATAAAAACGAAGATGAAGTGGCTGCAGAAAATGCGGATAAGGAGTAATAATGACGAGAGAAGATGTAATTAGAAATATATTTTTAGCTATTATATTTGCTATTAGTGGATTTTTAGGAATAGCAAATGGAAGTTATATAGTATCTATAATGTACATATTGACAGTAGTAATATTAGTAGTTTTTATTCTTAAAGATAAAGATTTATATAATATGTTCTATACACTACTTTTAATTTCTGCATTTTATGACTATACATTGTATGTACCAAGAGTGCAAAGTGTATATTTATTTCATATAGTTTTGGGAATATTTACACTTATGTCATTGTTTAGAATATTTAAAGACAGACAGATTTTAATGGACTTGGATAGAAAAGTATTAGCAATATATGTACTTTGGTTTATATATATGTGTGTTAGTATAATATGGTCGTTAAACAAAAGCTTATCAATAAAATATATAGCTATCTACTTGATGATGTTTGCGTTTATTGTAAATATGATGGTATATAACATTAATAGGGAAAGAATTAAAAAAACAATTACTATATTATTGTCGCTACTTTTACTTATAATATTAATTGGTTTTATAGAAGTTATTCTTGGAAGACAATTGCCAGTTAAACATTATGCTGATGCATTTATTGAGTTCTTGCCAAAAGATCAACAAAATCTAATAAATGCAAGACCAATAGTATTTTCATTTAATCCAAATAATTTATCTGCTACACTTGCAATGTTGTTACCAATTGGGTTTTATGCAATATACAAAGTTGAGAATATATTTTTCAAGATAGTTTGTATAATTGCTTCAATTATTGCTTTTTCGCTAATTTCAATAATAACATCAAGAACAGGTTTTGCAGCAGCTATATTTGGAGTTGTAGTTTATTTGATTTACTCAATTATAAATATAAAAAGGATAGGATTGAAGGGGATATTATGCCCATTGATTTTGGCTATTTCTCTTTTTGGAGCATTTAAATATAGTTATATGATAATGAATATTGCACAAACAGAATCTGGTCAAGAGCAAAAGAAAAATGGTCTCGCGGATAAGGTTAATGCTTTAGAAGATTCCGAAATTCAAGAAGGTGGAGAAGGATCTCTTAATGTTAGAGCGACAATAATTAAGGACGTATTAAGAGGTACAATAAAGGAAAAGCATTATCTAGGTTATGGTGTAGGAAATGTTGAACAATATATTAAGGATCAAGGAAATACGGGAAATATATATAGTCCACATTGCTATCCGGTAGAGATACTTGGTGATTTTGGATTACCAGGGTTAACACTTTATGGTATATACTATTTATATTTATTGATTCAAAATATAATTATTGGGATAAAGAAAAAAAGTGCCATGTGCTTTGCAGCTGCAACCGGGCTTATAGCATTTGCACCAGCAAGTTTTGGGCCTAGTTCCATAACATATGTATTTTCATATTGGATGCTTATGGGGTTTGCAGTAGCATGTATACAAGTTTACAAAAAGGAAAGTAGTGAGTATAAACCAACATCGTCATCCTCAATGAAGGAATATAGAATAGGATAATAGAGAGCACGAGTATTTATAAGTTAAAATATAATATAATTCAGATATTAATATATTATCAAATAAAAAATGGAAGGAATACCTTCCATTTTTTTGTTGTTTTTTAGTTGTTAAAGTCTTATATTTCAAATGTTTAGAATATGTTGATTTATACTTATCCTAAATATTTCTCAATAATTTCTGTGATTATTGAAGAACTGTCTCCACTTCCAAATGCAGAAGCAGGAGTACCAGTTGGATTGAAGTTTTCTATAGCCTCCATTATCTTATCAGAATTACTTCCAACTATAACGTTCCAACCGTTAGTTACAGTTTCAACCCATTCAGTTTCATCTCTCATAGTTATACATGGTTTCTTTAAGAAGTATGCTTCTTTTTGAACTCCGCCACTATCTGTAACTATCTTTTGAGAATTTTCCTGAAGAGAAATCATATCTAAATATCCCACAGGATCAATAATTCTTATATTTTCTCCAACATGCAAATCATAAGTTTCAATAAATTTCTTTGTTCTAGGATGTAGTGGAAGTATGATTCTCTTACCAGAGTTATTTAAAGCAGTAATGATTGAAGATAATCTTTCAATACTGTTAGTGTTTTCAGCACGATGTATTGTTGAAAGTATATAACTATTTGGTGCTAAATCAAGTTTGTCAAGTATTGTTGAGATATCTTTAGCTCTTTCTTTAAAGAGATTTATTGCATCATACATTACATCGCCGACATTATGAACACCTTTTGTAATATTTTCATCCTTTAAGTTATTTAAAGCAGTTAAAGTAGGTGTGAAAAGTAAATCGGATATATGGTCTGTTAATATTCTATTTTGCTCTTCAGGCATAGCCTTATTGAAACTTCTAAGACCAGCTTCAACGTGCGCTACAGGAATTAATAACTTGCTTGCACATAGGCTACCTGCAAGGGTTGAATTTGTATCGCCATAAACTAAAACCATATCTGGTTTTTCTTTTAAGTATATATCTTCAAGAGATATTAACATGCTACCAGTTTGATGTCCATGATTAGATGAACCAATATTTAGATTATAATCTGGCTTTGGAATTCCAAGCTCCTCAAAGAATATATCAGACATATTATTATCATAATGCTGTCCAGTGTGTACTAAAATTTCACTGTTTCCATTTCTTCTAATTTTATTAGATACTGTCGCGGCTTTAATGAACTGTGGTCTTGCACCTATAACAGTTAATACTTTCATATAATAGGCCTCCTTAAATTTTAGGTATTTATTTGTGAATTATTTATATTTACGTATAAATAAATATCAAGTGAAATTTATTTGATATGAGAATTATCTCAATCTGAATATTAGTTAAACTTATAAAAAATAATTACCACAATGTCTAGGTGTATGAAAAGTGATATTACGCTACGCAGAATTAAAAATTGATTTAGTGTAACTCGTCTAAGCGAACCTCTCAAAAGCGAATTCCTAAAGTTTATATTTTAGAAGCATAAGCTTTCGCTTTTGAGTTTTTATGTTCTATCCTTGGCCATCTCCTTGCGAGTATCTTGGCTTATTGCTATATAAAATCACTCAGCTGACTTTTAAAATAGGGCTCTCCCATAAAGAGTAAGTGCTATATCGGCTAGACATCAGATAACGTTATTTTATCATATAAAATTCATAAATGAAATAATATGGGCGATATTATAAAGTAAAAGCTTATATTCATATTGTTGAAATCAAGTATTTCATATGTTATTCTTATACTGATTATAACTCTGGAGGGAAAAAGATGAAAAACTGTTTAGTACTTTTAACTAAAGTTTTTCCTTTTGATAAAGGAGAAGAATTTATAGAAGGCGAAATAAAAATGCTTTCTGAAGCTTTTGAAAAAGTAATAGTGATAGCAACTAGTGTGGCTGATGATGCGGTACAAACAAGAAATATTCCTAGTAACTTTGAAGTACATAAAATTAAGGCTTCAAAAATAAAGCATAGTTTACCAATTAGTGCTGTGAAGCTATTTCCATTTTATAATTATAATGGATGTGTGGATAAAGAAGAACGTAATGCTATTAGTGGTTCCATAAAAAAGAAAGCTTATTTAACATATTTTACAGCAAAAGCAAACAGTGTTTTAAAAGAAGTTTTGGAAATCATTAAAAAATATAATATGGATGAGTATAGAGGGATAACTTTATATAGTTATTGGTTATATGATATTGCTTTTGTGGCAATAAAACTTAAAGAACTTTATGGTAAAAAGATTACAAGAGTAGTAAGTAGAACACATAGATATGATCTTTATGCTAATGAAAACTCGATGAATTATATACCACTTAGACATTATTTCCTAAGAAATTTAGACGCGGTATATCCGTGTTCTGACGATGGAAGTAATTATCTAAAGAAGCTTTATCCAGATTACTCAGCTAAAATTAAAACTGCATATCTTGGGACAAAAGATTATGGAACTTCGCAAGGATCAAAAGACTCAACATATAGAATTGTGAGTTGTTGCCATGTTTCTCCAGTAAAGCGTATAGATTTATTGGCAAAGTCACTGGCAACATTGAAAGATTCGGGATTAAATCTAAAATGGACACATTTTGGAGCAGGAGATGGTTTGGATCAAATTAAGGAGTATGCAAGAGAAAATCTTGATTTTATGGAGACAATTTTTCCAGGGAGTGTCAAGAATTCTGAGTTAATGGAGTATTATAAAAATGAATCAGTTGATTTATTCATAAATACAAGCAGCTCAGAAGGATTACCGGTTAGTATCATGGAAGCATGTTCTTTTTCAATTCCAACTATTGCTACTAATGTAGGCGGTACGGCTGAGATTGTTAAAGAAGGTGAAACTGGATTGTTATTGGATAAAGATTTCGATCCTGAGGAGCTTAGAAATAAAATTAAATATATGGCGGAAATATCAGAGGAAGAAAAACAAAAATTCCGTGATAGATGCCGTTCACTTTGGACTGAAAATTTTTGTGCAGATAGTAATTTTAGAAAATTTGCACATGAAATTAGAGCGGTTCAATAAAATTAATAAAAAAGTTCTGAGATATCTTTATCAGAACTTTTTGGTATATACTAATTATAGATTATCTAAGAAGAGTGTGGTAGAAAGTTTTATCTAAGATGATTGCGGATAGGTTAGATTTTAGCATTCACTTTCCAGACTCATATTTGTTCATTGAGTAAGTTCACACAGCAAAATCATAAAATGATTGGTAGAAAGTTTTATCTAAGACAATTAATAATAGGTTAAGTTTGTGGCTTTCACTTACCCGACTCACATTCGTTCGCTGGATAAGTTTGACTAGCAAAATCATAAAATAGATAATTGTGGTAGAGAGTATGAAAAGAGTATTTTGGGCAACTCTTAAGATATTTTTCAGAGGAAACTCGACTCACATACGCTCGCTGAGTAAGTTCACATAGCAAAATCATAGATTTTGATGTTCACTTATGTTATAATCTATAGCGTTAATTAACATTATAATGCAAAAAAGGAGCAATTAAGATGAATATCTTACTTATAAATCATTACGCAGGGTCTGATTATCATGGAATGGAATTTAGACCGTATTATATGGGGCGAGAATGGGTTGATATGGGACATAAAGTAGTCATACTTGGTGCTGATTTTTCACATTTACGAAAGAAAAACCCACAAATAAAAGAGGATTTCGAAGAAGAAATTATAGATGGAATTACATATGTATGGGTTAAGACTCCAGAATATCAGGGAAATGGAGTTGGAAGAATTAAAAATATATCAACATTCATGTTCAAATTGAGAATGAATTATAAGAAACTTGCTGATAAATATAGACCAGATGCAGTAATAGCATCTTCGACTTACCCTTTAGATATATATCCAGCTCATAGGATTGCAAAGAGGAGTAATGCTAAACTGTTTTTTGAGATACATGACTTATGGCCTTTAACTCCAATGGAAATAGGGGGGTATTCTAAGAATAATCCAGCTATAGTTATGCTTCAAAGAGCAGAGGATTTTGCTTTTAAAAATTGTGATAAAATTATCTCAATTTTACCTAATGCAGATAGGCATATGAAAGATAGGGGATTTAGTGCGGATAATTATGTTCATGTTCCAAATGGAATAATTGTTGGAGAAAAGAAGAATGCTCCTATGGAAAAAACTATTGAAAGATTGCAAGAACTAAAAGATGAAGGGTATTTCTTAGTTGGATACACAGGAAATCACTCACCAGCTAATGTATTAGATACTATGATTGATGCTGCGAAGAAAACTACAGATGAAAAAATAAAGTATGTATTAGTTGGAAATGGAAACGTGAAAAATGAATTAATACAATATGCTAAAACTAATAATGTAACAAATGTAGAGTTTCTAGATCCTGTACTTAAAGATAATATGGATAATGTACTAAGATTATTAGACATATGTTATATAGGATTAAAAAAGCAAAATTTATTTAATTATGGCGTAAGTCCAAATAAATTATTTGACTATATGATGGCAGCAAGACCAGTAATATATGCAGTTGAGGCTTCAAATGATCCAGTGAAAGATTCAAATTGTGGTATTACAGTACCAGCAGAAAATCCAGATGCTGTTGTGAAAGCAGTTATGAAAATTAGAAACTTAAGCGAAGATGAAAAAAATAACTTGGGCCAAAATGGTAAGGATTATGTATTGGAAAATCATACTTATCGCGGGCTTGCAGAGAAATTTTTAGATGCACTAAAATAACTTAAAAATTTATGAAGAAATTCAATAATATGAGCTGAATTGACTAAAAAGTTGTAAAATAGTTAATATAATATTATATGTTCTGAAATAAATAAATTAGGAGTAAATAGATGAATACATTCAATAAAGTAGTTAAAAGAATATTTGATTTGATATGTTCTACTTTAGGACTTATAGTTTTAAGTCCGATTTTGATAGTTATTGCCATCAGAATAAAAACAGATTCTGATGGACCTGTATTTTTTAAACAAATAAGAATTGGTGAAAAAAATAAAGAATTTGAGATTTTAAAGTTTAGAACTATGGTTGTGGATGCAGAAAAGTTAGGAAGGCAAATTACTGTAGGAAATGATAGCAGAATTACTAAAATAGGTGCTTTCTTAAGAAAATATAAACTTGATGAACTTCCACAATTAATAAATGTATTTAAAGGGGACATGAGCCTAGTAGGACCTAGACCAGAAGTTCCTAGATATGTAAATATGTATAATGAGGAACAGAGAAGGGTTTTAGAAGTTAAACCAGGGATAACAGATTTAGCATCAATTAGATATAGAGATGAAAATGATTTACTTGGAGAAGCAGAAAATCCTGACGATTTTTACATAAACACAATTATGCCAGATAAACTCGCATTAAATTTAGAATATATAAATAAAAATAATATATTTTTAGATATTTATATAATACTTAAAACAATAGTAAAATGCCTTTAATCAAAGAAAAATATAGATTTATAATTATCTCAGACAGAATTCGAAATTATTAAATAAAAAAATCAAAGAAAATTATTTCGATAGCTAATGAAGTTAAAATACTACTATTTAAAATTAGTGTCTTAACTTCTGATCTTAGCTTATGTATTTAAAATGTTGTTCTTAATACATTAGTAAAACTAACTTTAGAGGAAATTATGAACTATTGAATTTGACTAAAAGTATTTAATTTGAGAGAGGTAGATTAATATGAAAAAATTAAAATTTGCTATTATTGGTTGTGGAAGAATCTCATATAAGCATGTTGAAGCGTTAGCTAAAAATGTAGAAGAAGCGGAACTTGTAGCGACTTGTGATGTGGTTTTAGAAAAAGCGGAAGCAAAGAAAGTTGAATACATAGAAAAAACTGGAGCAGCTGAAGATTCTGTGCATGTCTATACAGATTATAAAGAAATGTTAGAAAAAGAAGATATAGATGTGGTTACAATAGCAACAGAAAGTGGTTATCATGCTGAAATTGCCATTTATAGCATGAAAAAAGGAGCTAGTGCATTAGTAGAAAAGCCAATGGCTATGTCCATTGAAGATGCTAATGAAATGATTAAGGTTGCTAAAGAAAACGATGTTAAGCTTGGAGTTTGCCATCAAAATAGATTTAATAAGCCTATACAGAAATTAAGAGAAGCTATAGAAAGCAAAAAGTTTGGAAAATTAGTTAATGGTACAGCTAGAATACTTTGGAATAGGAATATGGGATATTATGAACAAGCACCTTGGAGAGGAACTTGGGCACTAGATGGTGGTACACTTATGAACCAGTGTATACATAATATAGATTTACTTCAATGGATGATGGGTGGAGAAATCGAAAGAGTTTATGCTGAATGTGATACGTATCTAAGAGATATTGAAGCTGAAGATTTTGGTGCTGTAATAATAAGATTCAAAAATGGGGCTATTGGAATAGTTGAGGGATCAGCTTGTGTCTATCCTAAAAATCTAGAAGAAACATTAAGTATATTTGGAGAAACAGGAGCAGTATCAATTGGTGGTCTTGCAGTTAATGAGCTTGAAACATGGAGATTTGAAGGAGAAGATGAAGAAGCGGTTAAGAAGTCTGTAAATGTTAAAATAGACAATGTATATGGAGAAGGACACACACCATTATTTAAGGATGTAATAGATGCTATAAATGAAAATAGAGATCCACTAGTATCAGGAGAAGAAGGTAAGAAGGCAATGTCTATAATACTTGCAGCATATAAATCAAGAAAAACAGGAATGCCAGTAAAATTTCCATTAACAGATTTTAAAACATTAGATATGAAAGAGAATTAGCAAAGATTTTAGTTTAAATGTATTAAGTTATTGAATGCATTTAAACTATTATTTCATAAATATGTAAAAAGTATATATAAAATAGGAATACTTAAAAAATGTGTTGGGCAAAATTAATTAGAATTGTTTATTATGGCTTAATATATTTAAATTACCAATAATAAGATGAGAGGATGATATATCGTGAAAGTAAAAAAAGCTATTATACCAGCCGCAGGTCTTGGAACAAGATTTTTACCTGCAACTAAGGCACAACCAAAGGAGATGCTTCCAGTAGTTGATAAACCAACAATTCAATACATAGTTGAAGAAGCAATCGCTTCTGGAATTGAAGAAATCTTAATTATTACAGGTAGAAACAAAAAATCTATAGAAGATCATTTTGATAAATCAGTAGAATTAGAATTAGAATTAGATAAGTCTGGAAAATCAGAATTACTTGAATTAGTAAGAGATATATCTGACATGGTTGATATACATTACATAAGACAAAAAGAACCAAGAGGCTTAGGTCATGCAATTCATTGTGCAAAGACTTTTGTTGGAAATGAACCATTTGCTGTTTTGCTAGGTGATGATATTGTTGATAGTGAAAAACCATGCTTAAAACAATTAATAGACTGTTATAGCGAATATAAAACTACTATCCTAGGAGTTCAAACAGTAGCTAAAGAAAATGTTTCCAAGTACGGTATAGTAGACGGAATACATGTTGAAGATAGAGTTTATAAGGTGAAAGATTTAGTTGAAAAGCCTAATACTGAAGAAGCACCAAGTAATGTTGCCATACTTGGAAGATATATTATAACACCAGAAATATTTAATATATTAGAAAATACTAAGCCAGGAAAAGGTGGAGAGATTCAATTAACAGACGCGTTAAAGACTTTAATTGGAACTGAGGCTATGTATGCATATAACTTTGAAGGTAAAAGATATGATGTGGGAGATAAACTTGGATTCTTGCAAGCAACAATAGAATTTGCTTTAAAGAAAGATGAATTAAGAGAAGAATTTATAGATTATTTAAGTTCTAAGCCATGGGAAAATAATTATTAGAAAATAAATTAATAGTAATTAAATTAATAAATCCTAAAGTGTATTTTAGGATTTATTAATTTATAAAATATACATAACTATAGTATTTTTGATATGTATATAAAAATCTAATATCAGAAATTAAACTTTTAGAAACTAATAACGATTGGTATACTTTTGAATTAAAAATCTTATACCAAATATAATTAGTGAAATAAGTAATACAATATTTAATACCGAATTACCAAATTGTATAAATAGTGTACATATCAATAAAAATATAAATACACCTAAAAGCCATTGTATAAATCTCATTATTTTGTCTCCTCGTAAAATTAATTTTGTAATATTAGTTTATCCTAAATTGAAAGATGCAATTCATGAAAATTTTCCTAGTAATTGAAGAGAGATGAAGAATATAGTAAAAATCGTTATAAAAAAACTAATTATAATTAACCTTATTATGATTTTTTATGGCGTGTACATGCTGGACATATGCAATTTAAAGATATAGTAAAATTTACAAACAGCTTGAAGTAATTGTATTCAATTATTTTGTTACTTGTAGTATAATTGTATTAAGTATAAAATAATGGTAAATTTAAGTTGTTATATAATCATGGAGTTCGTATGATTAGAGGATGGTGGGACAAATGCAGGATTATGAGAAGCTGTATAAATCGCTAAAGATAGAATATGAAACATATCAGAAGTTTTCAGAACAACATATACAAGAACTAAATGAGAAAAACGTAAGACTAGAAAAGAGTATAGATTCTTTATCTAATATAATAGAAGTAAGCAAATATATAAATACATTTTTTAGCAGTGATAATTTAATATCTCTAATTAATGACATGATTCTTGGAATACTAGGAGTTACATATTCAACCATATTTATGATAGAAAATGGTGAGTTGATAGTTAAGGCGAGCAATATTGAGAATATGAATATAAATCTAACTTCTAAGGAATTTGTGCATATAAACAAGGGAGAGGAATTCTTAGTTAATTCTAGAAAGCCTTTGAAGCAGACTGGAGAACATAAAATAGACATACACTCAATCATGGGATCGCCAATAAAGTTGAGAGAAAAATTTATTGGATATATAGTAGTAGAACATAATCTCTATAAATTTATGAACATAGAGCTTAAACTTTTCCTTAGGTCGATTGCAAACCAGATTGCAATTGCAATAGAAAATTCTTTGCTATATAAAGAATTAGAAAAAATAAATCAAAGAGACCCTCTACTTGGAATATATAATAGGAAATACTTTTTTGAATTTTTAGAAAAGAATGAGAATAGAAAATTAAACGATAAATTTGCCATAGTAATGATAGATATAGATGATTTTAAGAAGGTAAATGATACATATGGTCATCAATTTGGTGATAAGATTTTGATTAACACAGCTAATATTGTTAAATATGGAATAGATAAAAATGATATCTTCGCCAGATATGGAGGGGAAGAATTTATTCTATATATTTCAGATTTTACTAGTGAGGATAATGTATATAGCAAAATTGAAGCTATACGACGTACAATTGAAGGTAGTAAAATTAATTTTAACGGTAGAGATGAGTCTATAACAGCAAGTTTTGGAATTTCATTTTTTCCTTTAAATGGTACAGATTTAAATGAACTTATAAGTAAGGCTGATGATTTATTATATAAAGCTAAAAAAAGTGGTAAGAATAGAGTTCTGAGTGGAAATATATTTAAAATCTAATAATAATATTATAAAGCAAACTTATTTATATTAATAAGAATGCTTTTTTATTATTTAGGCTAATAATATTTTATAGTGGATAAGTAAAAAAATTATTATTAAATTAAAAAGTGGTTATTGGCTAAATTTATATACATCTTTAAAGTATCCGGTAAAATATTTTGTAACTTGTGGTATTTATTAATAAATATATAAGGAGGGTATATTATGGATAGTAAAAAGTTACTATCTTTGATAAAAAGAGAAGAAGGAACAAAGTTAGATTTTAAATTGAAACTAGAACTTTTCTGCGAGACAGGTAAGAAAGAATTAACTAAAGATATATGTGCCATAGCCAATTCAAGTGGGGGAAGAGGATATATAATTGTTGGAGTTGAAGATAAAACTAAGAATATTATAGGCATACAAGAAAATGACATGTTTAAAGAAGAGCAGATACAGCAAATAATAACGACAAGATGTGAGCCTCCAATACCAATAGAAGTTGATTTCGTAGAGATTAAAAATAAGAAAATAGGCGTAATATCAATTTATGATGGGGGTCAAAAGCCATATCAAGTTAGAGACAATGGAGCTTTTTATATAAGGAGAGGTTCTACTACAGATGTAATGAGAAAGCAAGAATTAATTGTGCTACTGGAGGAAAATCTAAGTTTAACCATTGAAACTTGCCCTCTTATAAAAAGTAGCATTGATATTTTAAATATGGAATTAGTTAATAGATATTTCAGTAAAAAAGGTATAGAAATTAATGAAGAAAATAAGAGATTTTTACTGTTAAGTGCAGGAATAGCCTTTGAACATAAAGAAGGCGCACCTCTTAAATGCACATATGGAGGATTGCTTGTATTTTCTGATAAGAATTATATATATATTCCTAACAATATGATAAAAATCATTAATAAGTTAGAAAAAGCCAATGGAGAATTGCACATAATTCAAGGAAATCTTTTATCTATGATAGATAGTGCAGAAGAAAAAATAAAAGATATATTACCAAAGAATTATCCAATGCAAGCAATAATTGAAGCAATAAAGAATGCAGTTCTATATAGGGAGTACTTTGATTTGAATAAAATAATCGAAATAATTATAGATAGGAATAAGATTATTATTTCAAGTCCTGGTGAGTTCATAGATGAGAATGTAAAAGGGCAAAGAACTAACTATAATAAAAGAAATATTTGGTTATATGAAAAACTAATTTCTTTAGATGAGAAAAGAAGATTTTTAAATAGCGGAAGAGGATTCACAATTATTAAAAATTCTTTTAAAGGGAAAGGCAGAGTTAAATTTATTAATTCACGAGCAGAACATAGTTTTAAGGTGATATTGCCAGGCGTTGAGATTAAATGACATGGAGTTTTAATCTAAATAAGTGTATATAAAATATGAATTATTGCCAAAATTTAAGGTTGAGGATATACTATAATAAGTAATTCTAATATGAAATTTAGAATAATCTTACTCTATTAACCTGAAATGCAGTATAAGTTAAAAACTTAGGTAACAAAAAGTTATGATAAAAAGTTTAATAAATTTATGAAGCTAAAATATATTTTTTTGAGAAATACGTATAGTTTTTATAACCTGGACTTGTAATCTGCAATTAGTTTATATTAACTCAAATAAGAAAATTTTAGGAGGTACTATAATGGCAAATGTATTAGATGAGCTATTAGAGAGAGGATACATAAAACAATTTACACATGAAGAAGAAACAAGAAAATTATTAGAGAATGAAAAAATAACTTTCTATATAGGTTTTGATCCAACAGCAGATAGCTTACATGTAGGGCACTTTATAGCAATGATGTTTATGGCTCATATGCAAAGAGCAGGACATAGACCGATAGCTTTAATTGGTGGTGGAACTGCTATGGTTGGAGATCCAAGTGGTAAAACTGACATGAGAAAAATGCTTACTAAAGAAGATATTCAGCATAATGTAGATTCTATTAAGAAACAAATGGAGAGATTTATAGATTTTTCTGATGGTAAGGCAATATTAGCAAACAATGCTGATTGGCTTTTAAATCTTAATTATGTTGATTTCTTAAGAGAAGTAGGAGTTCACTTTTCTGTAAATAGAATGTTAACAGCAGAATGCTTTAAACAAAGATTAGAAAAAGGATTATCATTCTTAGAATTTAACTATATGTTAATGCAAGGATACGATTTTTATGAATTAAACCAAAAATACAACTGTAAAATGCAGCTTGGTGGAGATGATCAATGGTCTAATATGATAGCTGGAGTTGAACTTGTAAGAAGAAAAGCTCAAGGGGAAGCTATGGCTATGACTTGTACTTTACTTACAAATAGTCAAGGACAAAAAATGGGTAAAACTGTTGGAGGAGCGTTATGGTTAGATCCAGCAAAAACTTCACCATATGATTTTTATCAATATTGGAGAAATGTAGATGATGCAGATGTTGAAAAATGCTTGGCATTATTAACATTCTTACCAATGGATGAAGTGAGGAGATTAGGTGCGCTTGAAGGAGCTGAGATAAATGGGGCTAAGAAAGTTCTTGCGTATGAGATAACTAAACTTGTTCATGGAGAAGAAGAAGCTAAGAAGGCAGAAGAAGCAGCAACAGCATTATTTGCTGGTGGAGCTGATATGTCAAATGTTCCAACTGTTACTATAGCTAAAGAAGAAATTGGTTTACCTATATTAGATGTAATGGCAAGTACTAAAATTATTCCATCAAAAAAAGAAGGTAGAAGATTAATTGAGCAAGGCGGCTTGTCTGTTAATGGGGTCAAAGTTGAAGAAGTTAATAGAATTTTAACTGAGGAAGACTTCCAGGATGGTGCTGTATTAATTAAAAGAGGAAAGAAAAATTATAATAAGATAGAAATTAAATAATTTTATCATATAAAATATGTTGTTAATTGAAGGTATAAAAACTTTTAGTTAACAACTTTTTATTTTTTCTATTACTAGATAAAAGGCTAAAAGTTCTCGAATATTTATATCAAATGAGTATAAATAGTATATATGACAATATTATTTATAATACATACAAATATATTAATCATATTTTATAATGATGTATCGGCAAGTCAGATTAATATTGTGTTCAATGGAACAGCATTTATCTTCTTGCCTGACACAAAAATTCACTATATATTTTGTTAGCTCAAATTTTGAGAGTTTTCGTACTCATTTCTAAGCTGTTCCATAGGTGCCTCTTCAGCTGAATACCAACCCTTGTCTACAGCTATATCAGATAATTCAAAATGCTCAGCTACAGCTTTATCTAATTGCCCTCTTAACATTTCTCTTAATTCTGGATTTACTGCTTCAGTAGCAGCAGCAGCTAAAGAAGTCACAGCAAATTTAGAATCCTTAAGCATGTCTTGAGCAATATCTCTAGCTGCTAGAGTTGAATCATCAGTTCCTAGTAACTTATCTAAAAAAGACATATTAACTACCTCCTATTTTTATTGCATATTTAATTTATTTTCAATAAAATCTTGCATTGAATTTATATTTTCTTTTTTACTATCTAGGCATTTTTCCATGAAAGATTTTAATTCATCATCATCTACCATAGCCATGCTGGCTTGTATTTTCTTAGCACCTATAATATTAGTATCCATTAATTCTCTTAGTTCAATCATTTCGTGTGGAGCTAATCCGCTATTATTATTATTATTATTATTATTATTATTTGACATAATTTCACCTCCAAGCTAAATTAAAATCTTGAATATAATTAAGTAATATTATTGAGTTATTGAACCTATAGATGATAATTCTTTTTGAAGTTGTTGTTGAGGATCTTGATTAGCATTATACCAACCTTTATTTACTGCTATGTCTGATAATCTATAGTGGGAATTAACACAAGCAGTTAATTGACCTTTAAGTGTATCTCGTAGCTCTGAATTTGTTGTTTCTGTTAATACTTTTGCTAAAGTTGTTATTGTTGCTTTTGAACTTGTTATTAAGTCAAGAGCAATGTCTTTTTCTGATAATGAGTTATTCTTATTTTGATCCATTTAAATTTCTCTCCTTTCTATATGTAATAAACTTGCTTATGATAATACAGATTGTATATTTTTTAGAGCAGTTTTTTTAGCGGCTAAGGAATCCTTCATAAAGTTTTTTAGTTCATTATCATCTACCATATTCATGCTAGCGTTAATTTTCTTTATTCCTAGCATTTCTTGGCTTATGAGTTCTCTAACTTCTATAGCTTCATGTGGCGCTAATTGAGCTTTCATATAATCACCTCCTGACTATAATAGTATTGCACCACTAAATTCATTAATGTGTGGAAAATAAATGTATTAATATTTATATTTTTTATAGGCATCATATGTTTGTACATAATAAATTATTATCTTGTAAATAATAAAAAATGAAAATTACTTGAAGATAAGTAATTCCAATATTTAAACAAAGGAGAGATGCAATTATGAAAAACAAACCAGATAACAGAAAAGATAATGTAGATAGAATTCAATATAACATTGATAGAACTATTTTGAATTGCGAACTTGCAGATGAAATGATAGAAAAAACTGATGATCCTAAAATGCAACAAACATTAAAAGAGAAGAATGATAGAAGAGAAGAAGCACTTCGAGGCATGAGAGAAGAAATTAGAGATGAAGCATTGGATAAAGAAAGAGGATATAAGTAGAAAAAATAAGTATAATTTTAATAGCATTTAACAAAAAAATAAAGTATAAAGCATATTATTAATATATAGTATACTTTATTCCAATATATTAAGTTACTAAGTGTAAATAAAAATCACTTGTGAATTACTAATTAGTCACAAGTGATTTTTTATTTAAAAACTTATTAAATATCCTAATTATACGAAAAAAGTATTTGTTAATTAATATAGTTTCAGGTTATAATAGTAAAGTGATGAAAAGGTTTAAATTATATAGTAATTATTTCTTGTAATAATCCAATATACAGTATATAATATTATCGCCAATATAATTGTATTTTCTACAAAATTTTCATTAATGGCAGTAGCAATTAATATTTTGAATTACTATAAAATTTAATTTTACAGGTCATGTGGGAATATTGAAAATAAAATCTTAAGGGAGGAAAAAGTGTGAACTATAAATTGTTAATAATAAACCCAGGTTCTACGTCAACAAAAATATCTGTATTTGAGGATGAAAAGGAAGTATTTGGAGAAACTATAAGACATTCTTCAGAAGAGATAGGAAAATTTAAACACATCTCTGATCAACAAAACTTTAGAACAGAAGTTATATTGAAGATATTGAAAGATAATAAAATAGATATAAAAGAATTGGATGCAGTAGTAGGTAGGGGAGGACTTTTAAAGCCAATCCTAAGTGGGACATATAAGGTAAATGATAATATGTTAAGAGATTTAAAGGAAAGTGTTAAAGGAGAGCATGCATCTAATTTAGGAGCTATAATAGCAAATGAAATTTCAAAAACAATCGGTAAATCTGCATTCATAGTAGATCCAGTGGTAGTAGATGAAATGGAAGAAATAGCTAGATTATCGGGTGTTCCAGAACTTCCTAGAAAGAGTATTTTTCATGCACTAAATCAAAAGGCAGTAGCTAAAAGATACGCTAGAGAGAACTCTAAAAATTATGAAGATGTAAATGTTATCGTAGCACATATGGGCGGTGGTGTTTCTGTAGGAGCTCATAAAAAAGGAAAAATAGTAGATGTTAATAATGCTCTTGACGGTGAAGGGGCCTTCTCTCCAGAAAGAAGTGGAGGAGTTCCATCAGGTGATTTAGCTAGAATGTGTTTTAGTGGAAAATATACATTGGAAGAAATTTTAAAGAAAATAACAGGAAAAGGTGGCTTTGTAGCTTATCTTGACACAAATGATGCTAGGGTTGTAGAAAGTGCTGCACTAGATGGAGATCCAAAGTCTAAGATTGTACACGATGCTATGGGATATCAAGTTTCAAAGGAGATAGGCGCGGCAGCAACAGTACTTAATGGTAATGTTGACGCTATAATTTTAACTGGGGGAATGGCATATGGAAAGCCAATGGTTAATTTAATAAGAGAACGAGTAGGGTTTATAGCACCTGTAGTGATCTATCCTGGTGAAGATGAAATGCTTGCTTTAGCACAAGGAGTAATTAGAGTACTTAACGGAGAAGAAGAAGTTAAAGAATATAAATAGATTATTAAGTAAATTTAATAAGATAATGATAGAGGTGAGGGTTCTTTAAAACGGAAGCTTCACCTTATTTTTTATAATATTAAAATTTGAAAGTATAAATGCTATAATGTTATGTCGAATAAGAAAATACTCGGATAATATTATAATAGATTGATCATGCTGAATATTTAAATATAAATAATCAGATTGTAATTAATAACATTTTATTTTTTAGTTAACTTATGCTATGTTCATACGATAAGTATAATAGAGTAATCGATCGGGAAAGTACGAATGAAATTAGTAGGGGAGAAGATAATATGCCAGGAATTTGGAATATAAATAATGGATATAATATAAATACAAAGAAAATTTCTAGCAAGTTAACTTTTGAAGTAGGGGAACGCTTTACAGGAAGAGTAGTTGCAAAGGGAGATGGAAAAGATATTACAGTCAAGTTATCAGATGGATGGCAGTTTATTGCTGAGCTTGAAGGAAATATTAATTTGGATGATCTTAAGTTAGTTAAGTTCCAAGTAAACGGATTTGAAAATGGAAAGTTAAAATTAAAACTAGTTGATGATTCTGTAGATGAAAAATCAACTGGCGATGAAAGCTTTCAGGAAATAATTGATAAGGAAGGTCTTTCAAAGGAAGATATTGATATTTTAAAACAAATGGTTAAACGTAATCTTCCTCTAACTAGAGATAATATTAATTTGATTAAAGGATTAATTCAATTTAATGGAAAGATAAGTTCCAATCCAAAGGAAATAGATGCATTTATTCAAACGTATCTTCAAAGTAAGAATATATCTGGTAATAGTGAGGAAGGTCAAGCAGTTAAAGAGATGCTTACCAAGTTCTTGAATGAATTTAAGAATATGACACAAGATGATATACTTACATTTATAGAAAACAACTTGGATTTTTCAGAAGAAAGTATAGATAGTTTTAATAAGTTGTTTAAAGGAAATTCATCAATAGAGCAAATACTAAAAAAAATGAATGAGTCATTAAATTTTATAGAATCACCAAATAATAACTTTGAGACTGTAGTTAAAAATAAAACTATAGACAAAGAACTTGATCTAATGAAGAATAATACAGATACAACTAAAGCAATAGCATCGAAGTTGTATAATGAGAATGATCCTTCGAATAGGAAAATAAATGTTCTAGACGTATTGAAAACATTAGCAGGAAGTGAAGATAGTGAACTAAATATAGCTCAAAAGCTTGCTGATAATGAAAAGAATAATTTAAATACTCAAAAAGTAAATCTTCCATCCTCATTAATTGAGAAATTAAATAATAAAGAAATAGTTGATCTAATAAAGGAAACAATTGGTAATGGAATGACAACTAATAATGAGCCCAAGACACAAGCACAAAGTCTTATAGAATCATCAAATAAAAATAAATTAGAAATATTATTGAGTAATATTGAAGGTAGAGAAGTCAAACTTACTGATAGTGAATATAAAGAATTCAATAAATTATTGAATAATAGAATTGAAGGAAAAGATCACTATGAGGAAACAGGATCTAATGATAAAGGTGGAAATATACAGCCTAAGGAATTATCGACATCCTCTAAGGAAAACTTTGCTGATCTAAAAAATGAGGATTTACTATTAAGAAGTAATTTAGATAGCAAAGAAGCTATAAAAGCAGATATGAAATTTAAAATAGATGGAGTAAGAGATATAGTTAAGAACTTAATAGCGCATGTGGATTTAAAGGATGCTGGATATGAAAAAATAATGGATTTAATAAAAAATAATATAAATGATATTAAGGTATTCAATTCTATAAGCAATGAGTATTATTATTTAAATATTCCTATAAATGCAAATAGTCAAGAATATCCATGTAAGCTTATAATAAAAGATAATAGAAAAGATGGCAAAAAAATAGATAAAACTAATGCTAAAATGGTTGTTAGTGTTAAAACAGCTAATTTGGGAGAGGTTGATGGATATTTGACATTAAGAGATAATAGAATTGATGTGAATTTAAAATGTGAAAGCCATTTTACATCTATTTTAAACAATAATAAATCTAAGTTAGTAGATGGATTATCAACACTTGGGCTATTTGTTAATATAAGTGTATCTATGAAGGAAAAGCCTGTAGACTTAGTAAGTTGTAGAAATTTCTTTAACGATTTAACTATTTCTGCTATCGATATTAAGGTATAATAATTAGTGTATTCATTTAAAATATGCAGTTAATGTGCAATAAAGGAGCCTTAATTATAATTACTTTTAGATTCAGAAGGAATTTTAGCTTTAATTGTACATTTTAGAACTATTGAAAATATCGGTTAGGAGTGTACAGGAATATGAATCAGAGGAAGAAGGCCGCAGCATTAAAATATGAATTTAATAGCGATGCACCAGTAGTTACAGCAGCTGGAATGGGGCATATTGCAGATAAAATAATAGAAAAAGCAACACAAAATGAAGTACCAATAGTATACAATAAAGAACTAACTGATTTATTGTGTAATGTAGATGTTGGAGATGAAATTCCTACGGAATTATATGAAGCAGTAGCTCATGTAATTGCTTTTCTTACTGATTTAGATAAGAAAAGACTATAGACAGAAGAAACACGGAAGGTGAGAAAAATGGCACTTTATACTATTTCAGATTTACACTTAGGTTTTAATGTTGAAAAGCCAATGGACATTTTTGGAGACAAGTGGAAAGCGCATTCTGATAAAATAAAAGAAAATTGGCTTAAAAAGATAACTGAAAAAGATATGGTGCTTATAGCTGGAGATATATCTTGGTCTTTGAAAGAGAATGATAGTAAATATGATTTAGATTGGATAAACGAATTACCAGGTAAAAAGATTATAAGCAAAGGAAACCATGATTATTGGTGGGGAAGCATATCGAAATTAAATAAGATGTATGAAAATACCAAGTTTCTCCAAAATAATTTTTATACTTATGAAGATTATGCTATATGTGGGACTAGAGGATGGATGTGCCCAGGCGGAGATAAATATACTAGCAAGGATGAAAAAATATATACCAGAGAACAGATAAGGTTGAAACTTTCGTTAGATGCTGCGAAAAATAGTGGATTTGAAAAGATAATTGTTATGCTTCATTATCCTCCTACAAATGATAAATTTGAGGAATCTGAATTTACACGAATGATTAAAGAATACAAAGTAGAAAAAGTTATATATGGCCATTTGCATGGTCCAGTACTACTTGGAAAAGTATTAAATGGATATTTAGATGGAGTAGAATATATACTAACATCAGCAGATTACTTGAATTTTGATCCCAAAAAGATATTATGAGGCAGATAAATATAGAATAAAATTTATTCAACAAATATAAATAGAAAATTTGTTTGAGCCTAAAATTAATCTGAATAATATTAATAATAAGCAATTAGGTAATTGTATTTACATATTATTATAGATATAACTGGGATAAGTAGGTTATATCTCTTTACATAATTATAATAAGATTTGGAGTGACGTTTTATGATTTATTCCTTAGAAAATGAAAAAATTAAAATTACTGCTAGTGAGAATGGCGCTGAGCTACACTCTATAACAGGCAAGAAGGAAGGCACTGAATATCTTTGGAATGGCAATCCGGAATATTGGAAATACCACGCACCGCATTTATTTCCTATAATAGGAAAGTTAAAGGATTCTAAGTATAGAGTTGATGGAAAGGAATATGAACTACCATCTCATGGGTTAGCAAGAATTTCTCAATTTACCTTGCTAAGTCAAAGCAATGAATCTATTACTTTTGAGTTAAAGTTCTCGGATAAAAGTCTTGAAGTATATCCATATAAGTTTTCTTTGCAAGTTACTTATACTATTAAAGAAAATAGTGTAAAGGTAAGTTATAAAGTTATCAACTTGGATGATAAAAAAATCTATTTTTCAATTGGAGCTCATCCAGCATTTATGTGTCCAATTGAAAAAACAGAGATATTAGAGGATTATTATCTTAAGTTTAATGAGATAGAGAATAGCTCAATTATGTGTTTTGATAAGAATACATATTTTACCCATGAAAAAAAAGATTATCTAATTAATAGTGATATTATTGAACTTAAAAAAGATATATTTAAAGATGACGCATTAGTATTTGATAATTTAAAATCAAATAAAATTACAATAAAATCAAAGAATCATAATAAGTCTTTAAGTGTGGAGTTTGATGGATTTCCTTACATGGGAATATGGGCTCCAGTTGATGGCGCTCCATTTGTATGTATAGAACCTTGGTTTGGTCATGCTGATTATGGAGATTTTAATGAAGAATTTAAGGATAAAGAAGGAATAATGTCATTAGAAGAAGGAAAAGAATTTAACTGTAGCTACATCATTTCTATTGAAGAATAAAATTATAGTATAATTGAAATAACAAAAGCTATCTAATTGAAAATATTAGATAGCTTTCTATTATTTATTAATAAATAGATTTTAAAATCTATGATAAATGTTCTATTGAATTACTCATCTTTTTAATAGCATCTTCTTGGTTATTAAGATCTGTAATAATTTCTTTTGATAAAGATTCATGTTCTTTGAAAAGAACGCTTATGTTATCAATAGAATTAATAACAGTATCTTTTGCTTCAGAAGCAGTAGTCAAATTCTCTATGCAAGTGCTAATTTCTTCAGTGGCATCTTCTATAGAAGTTTTAATATCAGAAAAACTAGTTTTAGCTTCTTGTAGTGAGTTATGTTGAGTTGTTAATGCTGAATTACCAGAATTCATTGCATTAGAAGCTTTTAATATGTCCACTTTAATTTCTTCAAGTATACTAGTTATACTTTGAACAGCAAGTTTTGAGTTCTCTGCAAGCTTTCTAACTTCACCTGCGACAACAGAAAATCCTTTACCAGCTTCACCAGCTCTTGCTGCCTCTATAGCCGCGTTTAATGATAGAAGATTAGTTTGGCTTGCGATTTGGCTTATGGAATCAGTTATACTATTTACAGACTCTAGTTTTGATACTAAAGCATTTACTGTTGAAGTTGATATTGTGAAAGCGTCTTCAAGCTCATTTAGAGATGTATCTAAATTTCCTATTGTATTTAATCCTGTATCAGCCAATTTATCAGTATCTAACACTTTAATGTGAACATTAGTAATGTTAATTGCTAAGTCTTCCATATTAGCACGAAAACCTGATAAAATATTCTTTACATTGCTTATTTCTCTATTTTGAGCTTCAGCAGAAGATACTAATTCTGATGCAGTAGATGAAGCGCTCTTTATAGAATTATCAATTAAAGAAGCTTTTTCTCTTAAATCATTGATGTTGGTTAAATTTTTTTGACTAGCGTTAGTATTGTTTTCCCCACTGTTAGAAACATCTGATACAATAGTTTCTGTCATAGTAGTATTTTTATTACTGTTTTTGTTAAAAAATCCCATGTTATATTCCCCCTTGAAATGATAAATAAAAATATATTTTTATGTGTTGGCAGTTTTAATTAAATCTTTTCCAACGCGAGCCATCTCTTTAATTTTATAAGAAGAATTTGTATTAACAATAGTTTTAGAGTACCATTGTAATGCATCTTGATTATTTCCTAATCTTCGGTTTAATTCTCCCAAAAGATACATTAAAGAATCTCTTTGTAAGCCATATATAGGAAAAATCTCAGTCATATAAGCAGTATTGAATCCTTCGAGAGCTTGTTTTAAAAATAAAGTTTCTTGAATACTATTATCCAATAATCTATACATCCAAGCAATTTTTAGAGAAATCATCCCTTTTGTACTGTCTGGTAAATCAATAAGCATGGCATTTAATAAGGCCAATTTATAGCGTTCAATTGCTAATTTTTCATCTAAGATATGTGGATATTCTCTCGGTTTCCATTTTGGTGTTACGTTGCTTAAAACAAGTTCTTTTTTATGCAATTTTAGTTTTTCGAAATCTGATCTCATTGCAGCGTAGCCGCACGAATTACATATTAATACATCATAAAAATACGGATTTACTACAGAGTATCTTATAAAGAAATCTGAATCCTTAGAAATAACTCGTGGTGACTTAGATTTAACTGTTTTAGCTTTAAAATGTGAATTACAAACAGGACAGATTATCTGTTTGTCAAAAAGATGATTTAATATACTCGTATCACTCATTTTCAGTCACCCCATCAAAAATACAATCTAGAATAAAATTCTATATTATACATTGATTATAACATATTAAACGCATTCATATGAATATTTTTTAAATAGTTTATTTATTATTAATTACACTTAATTTAAAGTTTTTGATATAATAGATAAGGATGAAATTGAGAAATGATAGTAATGTATTAAAGGGTGATATAATGGCAATGAATGATTGGAAGGTTTTCTTAATGCCTTATGAGCAAGCAGTAGATGAACTGAAAGTTAAGTTAAAATCAATTAGAAAAGAATATAGAAAAAAAAATGAATATTCACCTATAGAGTTTGTAACAGGAAGAGTAAAAGAAGTATCAAGTATGTTAGAAAAAGCTAACAAATTTGAAATACCAATAGATAGGATTAGATATGAACTTGAGGATATTGCAGGTATAAGAATAATGTGTCAGTTTGTTGATGATATAGACACAGTTGTGCAGATATTAAGAGAACGTAAAGATATGCAAATACTTTATGAGAAGGATTATGTAAGGAATGTCAAAGAAAGTGGTTATAGAAGTTATCATATGATAATAAAATATCCTGTAAATATGGCAGAAGGATTAGTTGAAATTTTAGCTGAATTTCAAATAAGGACATTAGCAATGAATTTCTGGGCAACTATAGAACATTCTCTTAATTACAAATATAAGCAACATATACCAGAACAATTAAAGGAAAAACTTAAAAGATCTGCGGATGCAGCATTTAGATTAGATGAAGAAATGTTAGAAATCAAAGATGAAATTAAAGATGCGCAAAAGTTGTTTGAGGTTAAATCGCATTTAATTTCAAATATAATGAATTTACTATTAACTTTAATTTCACTAGGTAAGGAAACAGAGGCAGCCAGATTCCAAAAAACTTTAAATAAGTTAATAGAAGATGGCGAAGTTTGG
Source organism: Candidatus Clostridium helianthi (assembly GCF_045310795.1). NCBI lineage: Bacteria > Bacillati > Bacillota > Clostridia > Eubacteriales > Clostridiaceae > Clostridium > Candidatus Clostridium helianthi. The sequence goes on along the minus strand of NZ_JBJIAB010000038.1, from coordinate 9,689 downwards.
GAGCTAAATAGTTTATTGTTTTCTGTTAAAAGAGAAATTGAAAAATATACAGATTAAGAATTTTTGTATATTTAGTTCATAAGGAAAATTATGTTTTATTGTTCAAATAACTTAAAATATAGCTGTAGATTTTCAATATTTAAAAGAAATATCTGCAGCTATATTTTTTTATAGAATATTAAATATTTATTAAGTACCAGCGAAGTAGACTGTGTTTATTAATCAAGCATAGTGAATATGTCGGCAATATCAAGTATAATGTTTTATATAGAAATAACATAATATGAAATTAATATATATAATAAGGAGATAAAAATGGATAGAGATCAACTATTATTGAGATTGAAAAACAATCCTGAATATATTCAGGAACTAGACAAAGTTGATGAGGAATTAGAATTATTTATTGTTAAGAATAATGGTAACAATATTAGATATATCAAGAACCCTAGCAGAGATGTACAAAAACAAGCTGTTGCAAATACTCCATTGTCAGTAAAATATATTAAAGACGTTAATGAAGAAATCGCTATAATGTGTGTTAAAAGCTTGTGGAACTCTTTAGAGTTAATAAATAATCCTACTGAAAAGGTGATAAAGGAAGCTATTAAGACTAAAGGATGGGCTATACAATTTGTAGAGAATCCTAGCGAGGAACTTCAATTATTAGCTGTTAGTAGGGACTATGATGCAATTAAATATATAGAGAATCCTTCTGAAGAAATTCAGCTTAAAGCTATAGAAAACTACTATGTAGCAATTAGATTTATAAAAAATCCAAGCCTTAGGGCGAAAATAAAAGCTATAGAACTAAATGGGGAAGCTATAAATTATATTTCTAACTATGATTTAGATGAAATAAAAAAATTTATATATAAAAATATAAATGTAGTTAAGTATATTTATGAAAGCATAGATGTAGAACTAGTAGTTGAGGTGCTTCAAGAAAAAATTAGACAAGATAATATTAGTAAGAAATACATTGAAGATTTTCTAGAGTTAGAGGTTTTGGAGATGGATAAAATTAATTTTGTTAGAGAATATGGAAGCACCAACGCTAAAAAGTTTCTAGTAGATTATAAATTATCTATATAAGAGTGGAGGCGAAAAGATTGAATTATTCAGAGTGTTTAAACACAGTAGATTTAATAGTTGCATCAAATGATGTACCTTTAATTATAGGAGAAAGTGGAGTTGGAAAGACTTCATTAGTTAAGCGCATAGCAAAAGAAAATGGGCATTACCTTGTTACAATAGATGCTAACTTACTAAAAGAAGGGGAAATAGGAGGACTTCCTGTAGTTGAAAATAGAACGACTATATATGCAACACATAGTAAGCTTATTGAAATCAAAAAAGCATTAGATGAAGACACAAACAGAAATGTCATTTTATTTATAGATGAATTGAATAGATGCGATCATGCTGTAGCACAAGAACTTATGAATCTTATATTAAATAGAGAGATTAATGGATATATATTAGATGAAAGAGTTAAAGTAATAGCTGCAATGAATCCTTCTAATAAAAATGATGGATTTAATAGTAGTCAATATGATGTTGTTGATATGGATCCAGCTCAAGAAGATAGATTTGTTTGGGTAAGGCTTGATTCTGACATTAAAGAATGGATTAAGTGGGGAATGAGTAAGGATGGAAATATTGACGAACATATAATAGAATTTTTGTCTACATTTCCAGAATATCTACATACTCCTGATTCAGAAGAAACAATAAAAGCTACTCCAAGAAGCTGGGAGAGAGTATCAAAAGCATATAAAATATTTGTGAAGAATAAGGGGAAATACTCTTTAGATACTTTACTGAATGTTGTAAAAGGAAATGTTGGAATTAGTATTGCAAATGATTTTGGAAATTTTTTAATCAATCTAAAAACACCTTTAGTAAAGGTTGAAGATATATTCAGCAATGATATTTTAAATTTTGAGCTAAAGGAAAAAATAGAAAAGGAAAATCATTCTAGATTATATATATTGTCAAAAAATTCGTTAAGATATTTAGAGAATATTTCTATAGAAAGAAATTTAAGGCTATTTTCAGAACTTCTAAACTTATATCCAAGAGATTTGAGGCTTGGTATCATGAAGGAAATAAAAAGAGATTATACGGAAAATGGATTATATGAAAAGCTACTGGCTACTGAAGAGTTTTTAGATACATTTTTTAATATATTTAAGTGAGAATTCAAATCTATGATTTGGTTTATCGAACTTACTCAGCGAACGAATGTGAGTCGAGTTTCCTTTAAAAAGTAAAGTTACACCTAAAAATTGCTATTACAAATTAAGTTTATTGCAAGCAATCAATAAAAGAGGGGGAGGAGAGTATGGATTTTGAAGAAAAAAGACAGCAACTTTTAAAAGAAGCCTATCAATTGAGTGAAGATGATAAATTTAGTGATAATTATAAAAGAAATTTCTTTGAGCTAGTAGAGGATATTATATTATATTTGTTGCAAACTCAAGATGTTTTTTTTGGGCAATTCATGCTTAGAGTTCAACGGAAAATAAATACTACCTTAACAGCGCCAATATCAACTATTCCAAAGCGTGATAGATTCGAGATGTATTTTAATCCATTTTTATTTTTGGATTGTAATAGAAAAGAAATGGCAGCATTATTTAAACATGAAATATATCATATAATGAATTCTCATTTTGAAAGAGAAAGAAAATTGAAGGATAGATTTAGTAAAGAAGCGGTAAATGTTGCTTTAGATATTTCAATTAATCAGTATATAAAAGATTTACCACCCTTTAGCAAAAGGCTTTATGCAGTTAACATGGAATATAATTTATCACTTGAGGAAAATAGAAGTGTCGAGGAATATGCAGAAGAAATTCATAAATCAATTAAGTCTAGAATAAAGCAAGATAAAGTTGATAAAGATGATGATTCGAAATATGAAGTGGATATGTCAAAAGTCCATGATTTGTGGGAAAGTGCTCAAATAAGTGATGAAGATATTAGTAATTTGACTAAGAAAACGGCTCTAAGTGCTTATAATGAAAACACTCCAAAAGGATTAGAAAACATAATTTTAGCGTACAAAGAAAAGGCAGAAATACCTTGGCAACTTGTTCTTAAAAATATACTCCCAAGTGTGAAATCAGGATATAAGAGGACAATAACAAGAAGGGATAGAAGACAGCCGGAAAGATTAGATTTAAGAGGGAGGTTACCTAAGAGTCAAACTGAATTAATTGTAGCAATAGATATAAGTGCTAGCATGAAGGACAGTGATATGCATAAGATACTAGTGGAGATATTGTCTATAACTTCAAATATTAAGAATAAAATCACAATTATCGAATGTGATAGTGAGATTAGAAAAGTATATGACTTAAGAAATGAGAATGACATAAGAAAGAGAAGCAAAGATAATGGATCTACGAAATTTACACCTGTATTTAGGTATATAAATGAAAATAATTTAAGAAGTGCTGTATTAATATATTTTACAGATGGTGTTGGAGAAAGAGAGCTTGAAGTAAAGCCAATTAACAAAAAAACTATATGGGTTGTATCTGGAAATGAAGAATTATCATTAAAAAATCCTTATGGAGAGATTAAAAGAATAAATACTGAAAAGAAGGAAAGCTCAGGTGGGAATATCGGATTGGAAATGGTAAATGAAGCTATACACGACTGGGCTAGATAGGGAAATTATTAACCAATTTTAAATAGGCAAATATAAGGTAATATGTTAAAATAAATTACAGTATAGAGGAGTGATATTCTTGACCCAAGGAATGAAAATTACAGATTATACAAGGTTTTTATCTATACTTCTTGTAGTAAGTATAATACTTAATATATATGTAGTATTTAAATTAAATAATTATAAATATAAACTAGGTCAGGAATCCTATACTAAGATAGAGGATTTTAAGCAAAGAAATGAAAGCAATATGGATATATTGTCTAAAGGAATTGAAGAGAATAGTTTAAAAAATGAAGATTTAGTAAAGCTTTATAAGAATTATGATGAAATGTCTAATGACATAATAGAATTATGGCAACAGTATAGAGCATACACTCAAAATGCAATACCGTTTTTCTCTAAGGTAATTAAAACTGATAAGATAATGGAAAATAATATAAATGAAAAGATAAAGGAGTATATGTTGTCTACTGTAAGTAAAGAGATGAAAAATGAATCAAATAAAATAAGGCTAGAAAGTGAAGATTTACAATCTTTTAAATATATGTATGAGATTTCTTCAAAAACATACGAATACTTTAATGAATTTAATGAAGAAAATTTAAATGGAGCTACAGGTGAAGATAAGGAAAGTAAGGTTATAAAAAATCATTATTGGATAGATCTTTTGGAAGGTATATATAAAATAAGTGATGACTATGGGAATGTGCAGTGGAAAATAGAGTCGGTTGATAGTACAAATAAGTAAAGTGATTAACTGTAGAGTAAGAATTAAGCTTTTTGTAAGGGGAATGTTAGATGGTATAAGAACTCAGAACAACAAAAAAATGTAGAATAAATATTCTTCATTTATTCTACATTTTTTATTATGATTTTAGTGGCATCCTGAGCAAGAACCACCACATCCGCCTTCAGGCGCTATAACAGGCTTTAAACTTAAGCCATTACCTTCATTTTCATCAGAAGAAAGTATTATAAATCCACCAAATTGTTCTATTAGGGATTTTTCGTATATAAATGAAATATCATTCATTTTTTCAACCTCGTCGGCATCAGTAGCTTCTGAAAGAGATATGTTAAAAACTGGACCGCTACATGCATAACCAGCAAAATTTATTCTAATATTGAAATCAGTTATTTTATTTTCTTCTAAAAAAGCTTTAAATTCATTATAAGCTTCTTCACTTATATTAACATTTTTCATATATAAACACCTACTTTATGAAATATTAATGATATTAAATCATTAAAGTAAGTATAGCATATATATATTAAAATAAAAAGTTAATATTAATAGTTATATTATGTCTAAGAATGTGCTATTATATTATGGTTTATTGAATATATAATGTTAATAAATAAATTATACAATATTATACATAAATTGGAAAATGTGCTATAATAATATAGAACTATTAAAGATTTTGCATTAAATATTGTAAGAAGGGGAATTAACTATGAAACCATATAATAAAAGTTTTGTGTTCCAAGAGATAAAGCGATATAGTGACTTAATTAATCAAGGAACTTGTGGCGACTATAAAATAGTTAAAGATACCATAATAAAGCAAGAATTACAAGGTTATATGTATGAAAATGAAGAAGAATATGATATAGATATAATTCAATTATATAAAAATGGCAGTGATTTAATGAAACTAACACCAGAGACAGTTGAAAGTTCATATGGAGCAATTTCTTTTGCTCACGGAAAAGTTGGTGTAATTGGACTTGGCATTGGATATGTAGTTCAAGAAATTGCAAAAAAAAATAGTGTAGAAGAAGTAATTGTATATGAAATTAGTGAAGAAATAATAAAATTATATAATAATAATTTTCCTAAAAATAAAAAAATACGGATAATAAAAGGGGATGCCTTTAAAGCAAAAAAAAATAAATTTGATTTCTTCTATGTAGACATATATAAATGTGAGTTAAGTTCTAAAATAGTTAAGGATTATAAGATTCTAAATGAGCTTCACGAAATTGAAGAATATGCATTTAGAGGATTAGAACATTTTTTATTAAGTTGTAAATATGAGGATATAGTGTGGATTTATATACCTGAAAATTGGATTTCAATGAGTAAGAAAGCATATGAAGCTCTTGATGCTTCAGGATATTTAAATAGCTATAAGCCTTTAGATGAAGAGAATGTTAAAAAAGTATTGTTTGAGTTTAAAGAAATCTTAAATGCATAAATTTTCTTATATATTGTGATATTATTGGTTAGGCATTTAGAATTTATTAGATTTAATACATTAAAATAATACATTATGAACTATTTATTAAAGTATATAGCTTGGAGGAGAACTAATGATATTATCAGGAAAAGAAATATTAAAAAATATTGGTAGTAATATAATAATTGAACCTTTTGATGAGGAAAAAATAAATCCTAATAGTTATAATTTGTCTTTGCATAATGAATTATTAGTTTATGAAAATGATATTTTAGATATGAAAACTCCAAATCCAACAAAAGTTATAAAAATTCCGGAGTATGGATTATTATTAGAACCAGGTAAATTATACTTAGGTAGAACAAATGAATTTACGAGTACTAGTAAATATGTCCCTATGCTTGAAGGACGCTCTTCAACAGGTAGATTAGGGTTATTTATTCATGTTACAGCTGGATTCGGAGATATTGGATTTTCAGGCTACTGGACGTTAGAAATTTTTTGCGTTCAGCCAATAAAAGTTTATCCTAACGTAGAAATATGTCAAATATATTATCATGATATCCATGGAGAATATGATTTATATAGCAGTGGAAAATATCAGAATAATAAAGGAATACAGCCAAGTTTAATGTATAAAGATTTTGAAAGATAGTTGTATTTATGAGCAATACGTTCTAAAAATTTTAAGCATCAAAATCTGTATTAAGTCATCAGGCAATGCAAGGTAAGCACTCTTATAACGAATGAATTATATTGCTCAAAATCTATACATTGTTATTTTAAAACTAAGTTCGTAAATATGTTCAACTTACTAAGTCTTATTTATAATAATAAAATTGAGATTTATTAAGTTGAAACAACAAATACGATATGCAAATATTATCTGCAAATTCATGTAGTTCATCATATACTGATATTTCAATTTTATTTCCGAAATTGCATTCAGAAATATCACTTATATGTTGGTTAATATGAAAAAAGGTTCGGATGTTTTTTTAGATACTCTAGAAGAAAATATCCGAATCTTTTTTTATCTGAGGATAATTAAAATAAAAAATTTCACATATATCTATTCAAAAGATTCTGATGGGGATGTATCATATATAATATAGATAAAGCGCTTTTAACAAATCATTTTTAAATATAAATTAATATATAAAGGAGAATGAAGTAAATGAAATTAGTGATATTAGAGCCATTAGGTGTAAATAAGGATAAGTTATTGGGAATGGCAAAGAATAGTTTAGGAAATGAAGTAGACATAATATATTATGATACAAGAGTAGAAGATACCGAAACATTAATAGAAAGAAGCAAAGATGCTGATGCTGTAGTAATATCCAATCTTCCATATAAAAAAGAGGTAATAGAAAACTGTCCAAATTTGAAAATGATTTGTGTTGCGTTTACAGGAGTAGACCATGTTGCAATGGATTACTGTAAGGAAAGAGACATTTTAGTATGCAATTGTGCTGGATACTCAACTGCTGCAGTTGCAGACTTAGTATTTGGTATGGTTATTTCTCTATATAGAAATATTATACCATGTGATAAGGTGACTAGAGAAGGTGGAACGAAGAATGGGCTTGTGGGATTTGAACTCGCAGGAAAGAAGTTTGGAGTAGTAGGGGCAGGAGCTATAGGTATGAGAACTGCCGCAATTGCTAAAGCATTTGGATGTGATGTATACGCTTATAGCAGGACTAAAAAAGATGTTGAAGGAATCGAATTTGTAGATTTAGATACATTAATGGCTACTTGTGATATAGTATCGCTTCATGTTCCACTAAATGAAAGCACTAAAGGATTAATAAATAATGAAAAATTATCATTAATGAAAGAAAGTGCAATTTTAATAAATACAGCACGAGGTCCTGTTTTAGATAGTTCAGCACTTGCGGAAGCTTTAAATAATGGCAAAATTGCCGGTGCGGGAGTAGATGTATTTGAAATTGAGCCACCAATTCCTACAGATCATGTATTGTTTGGAGCAAATAATTTAATAGTTACTCCTCATGTTGCATTTGCAACAGCGGAAGCTTTCGAAAAGAGAGCAGTTATTGTTTTTGATAATATAAAAAAATGGTTAAAAGGTACTCCGCAAAATGTAATTAAATAAGTCAATTTATATATGTTAATTTAGAATTAGAAACCTGGGAAGAAAAGCCTTGATGCTTTTCTTAGATAGTATAAATAGAAATCCCTTTTGAGGGATTTTTATTTTTTTAGTGTGCCCAGCATGGGCACGTACTAATCGGTGAAAGTCCGTAATGGGGGCTGATAGTGCCAACCATTTAGCTAACGGCAAGGGTGTCCATCGTGAGGTGGAATCTGAAGGAAGCCAAAAGCAAAACCTTGGTCTGAGGTACACGAATCACATATGAGGCTCAAAGCTATGGGCAAACTTGCTAGACAAAGTAAAGCCCCATAACTATCCGAAATAGCTAGAGTAAATGTGGCAGATAGATGAGGTGAAAGTGCGTGCTCTTACCTGGGGAGGTCTGATAGATGCGTACCAAATGAATTAAATTTCTAGGATACAACCTATATAGTGATATATAGCTGAACTATCAGAAGTCAGCAGAAGTCATAGTAACTCCGCTAATCGCGATAGCGGATGAAGGACTGAACGTTAGGAGGTTTACAACTTTGGATAAATCAAAGAATTTGCAAAGAAAGCAGAAAACTCAATATAGAGACCAATTGATGGAAGTAGAAGTGGAACTTCAAGGTAAATCAAAGGTGCCGAGTAATTCTATGGTTTTACCAAATAGAGAAAGCGTAAACGGTGGAGCATTTGATAATAGTAGATTACTTGAAGAAGTTCTAGAAAGAAATAATATGATTTTAGCGCTTAAAAGAGTAATTAGCAATAAAGGGAGCCACGGTGTTGATGGAATGAAGACCGATGAACTTCGTGAGCATATCAAGAAACACTGGGAAACAATTAAAGCTAAGCTACTAGAAAATAAGTATAATCCGTCACCTGTAAGGAGAAAAGAAATATCCAAACCAGATGGTGGAGTTAGACTTTTAGGGATACCAACTGTACAAGATAGATTGATTCAACAGGCTATTGCTCAAGTATTATCTAAAATATATGAACCACTATTTTCAGAGAATAGTTTCGGATTCCGTCCTCGCAGAGGAGCAAAGGATGCTATAACGAAATCAAAACAATATATAAATCAAGGCAATAGATGGGTTGTAGATATGGATTTAGAGAAATTCTTTGATAAAGTTAATCATGATATTCTCATGAGTAAACTTGAAAAGAAAATACAAGACAAAAGATTGTTATCATTAATAAGAAAGTATCTTAAAAGCGGAATTCTTATTAACGGCATCTCGATAACGAGTGAAGAAGGAACACCACAGGGTGGTCCATTAAGTCCATTATTAGCAAACATAATTCTAGACGAACTGGATAAAGAACTTGAAAAACGAGGTCATAAATTTTGCAGATATGCAGATGATGATAATGTATATGTCAAAAGTAAAAGAGCAGGGCTTAGAGTAATGAAATCTATGACAAATATAATTGAAAATAAACTAAAACTTAAAGTAAATAAGGATAAAAGTGCAGTGGACTTTGTATCTAAAAGAAAATTCTTAGGATTTTCTTTTTACTTTTCGAAAAGCGGAGCAGAAATAAGAATCCATGAGAAATCTATAAAGAGATTTAAGGAAAAGATTAAATTCTATACTAACAGAAACAAAGGAAGTAGTATGGAATATAGGCTACTAAAATTAAATCAAATCACAAGAGGATGGATTAATTATTATGGAATTGCTAACGCACGCGGAAAGCTAATTGA
>NZ_JBJIAB010000037.1:0-60304 GCF_045310795.1 Candidatus Clostridium helianthi | reverse complement strand
TCTGTTCAGTTGACTTAAATGCAAAGTTGCCAAAATCTCTTCGTGTAAGACTTGAGCCTATAGGAACAACTTTAATTGAATTTCTGCTACTATCCCAAACGACAAATTTAACTACACTAGCTATAAGACGCTTTTTATCTTCAAATTTCTCGGTTACATCGTAAAATCTTTTGAAATTATTAAACAACTCAATCACTTGAGATATATCGTTTTTTATATCTTGAATATTGTCATTTTGATATTCTAATTTTAGCATTTGTTCATCTAATTTTCTATTTTCCTGTTTTAATTGCTTTATTTCATCTTCGTAGCTAGATATAAGATCTTCGTCATTAGAAGAACCGACTCGTTTAGAAAGATTGCTAATCATCTGTTTGTTAGTTTCTATTTGTTTAGCTAAATTTTTAATCAAATTATTGGTATTAACTTTGATAGCAGCTTTATGTTTAGAATCTAGATACATATCTAAAATATCATCTTTTGTCATATTTTTGATTGCATTAACCACATAGTCTTCAGCCTCGTATGCATTTAAAGATGTATTGTTGCATCTGTTACCGGCTTTATTTTTTAAATTACACGTATAATATCTATAAATATTTATATCAGAATTTGCACATTTGTTTAATTGTTTTCTTGGAGCCATACTTGAGCCACAATGACCACATATAACTAATCCACTTAATAAAGCTTCCTGGCTTGTACATTGTCTATTAGATGCTTTTAATTTTATTTCTTTACAAATATTTTGACATTCTATCCAATCTTGGCTAGATATTACACCATGATGTTCTCCTATAGATATCAGCCAATCTTCAATTTTAGCGAAACTTCCATTCTCTTTTCTGCGATTATAAGGCATTATAGCATTAGATCCATTTATACTATCTTTTCGATAAATTTCACAATCATAACTTCCAAAGAAATCAAGAATTACTTTATCAGCTATAACATAAACAGGATTATTGATCATTTGTTTAACAAGCTCCCTTGAAAAAACACGTCCTTTACGGCTATAAACTCCTTGATTCTCTAATGCTAAACTTACTTTTTGGAAACTCTTGTATTTTTTAAATAATTCAAAAACTAATTTAACAATATTAATATCATTATCTTCAATTTGAAGTATATGTTTCTTTCTACTTTTACCTTTTAGATCATTATTTTCGACTTGTACTGATTTATAACCCAGCGGAGCAGGACCGCCAAGCCATCTGCCAGTTTTACTTAACTCTCTAAGATTATCTTTTATACGTTCTGCAATAGTTTCTCTTTCAAGTTGGGCAAAGGTTGCACTTACATTCATCATAGCTCTACCCATTGCAGTTGAAGTATCAAATTGTTCTTTAATACTAATAAAAGATACTCCGTGTTTATTTAATATTTCTAATGTACTAGTAAAGTCAGCAACGTTTCTAGATATTCTATCTAATCTATAGCAGATAAGGTGTGTGAACTTTTTATTTTTTATGTCTTTCATAAGTTTTTGAAAATGAGGTCTGTTAGTATTGCCGCCAGAAAAGCCTTCATCTTCGTATATTTCATAATCTGTTAAGTTTAATATGTTTTCAGCATATTTAATACACATATTAATTTGATTTTCTATAGATTCGCCTTCCTCTGTAAATTTACTCTTACGGGAATAAATTGCTACTTTCATTTATTTCACCTCGTTTTTAATATAGAATATTATATGTTAATTTCAAATTATATATTATATTTAAGAATTAAATGACATTTTATAGATTTATAAAACAAATGAGTTTAAACAACTGTTAGTATCTCTTAAACTAGTTTTATTAAATGCGATATCTAAATGGGGCTCTAAGTATAAATAATAATTATCAATAAGAATACGTATACCATATTGACGTTTCAAATCATCTATTACGTCAAAAAGAGTCTCAATGGTAACATTAAGATAATCAGCAATTTCATAAGAAGTTCTAGCACCATTTTTTATTGCATTAACTATTTTACCAGGTTTGGCGATTATTTTATAACTTTCTCTACGAGCTAAATTTTCTGATTTTAAATTTATAATATTATTTTGATTAGTTATGTCTCCGAATGTGGTTTTATAATGACCTATCTCTTCGGAAAGAATCTCATATTTTTCACATTGAGTCATTCTATTATTTATAAATATATAATTGCCAATACATCTTCCACATTTTTTATCGGTGCCAAAGTCCATTTCTTCAACATTAGCACCAATACTCTTAGCATAAACGACTAAATTCTCATACCTTGTCATAATTATCGCCCCAATTAACTTTTTTTCTTACTATTGAATTCTTCTAATTTTATTTTATTCAAGTGCTCTAATATTCTTCTATCAGCTTCAACTTTCTCTTCATCGGTTAATCCATCATAGTGAGCAGCAACGGTTGTGAAACTATCAAAGGATGTTAGTGGCTTGAATTCTTCCTTTTCTTTAGTAGCGGTAATTAATTCAGCAACATTGTTGCTGTTATTAGTTTCTATGTATTTAGGTGTTTCAATTAAATCTTTACTATATTCAATTAGCTTATCCTTTCCTAAAGCATTTAGTTTTTTATAGTTGCTTAACAATTCAAATTCATCATTATTTAATTCTAAAGATTTAACATAGTGTTGTACTCTTTCCATAGGAACATCATATCCCATTAACCAAGCTTCGTTAACATCCAATGCCATACCTAACATTGAAAGTTTTTCTTGACCCGGTTTAACTATACCAGATAGGTATTGGCTAATATCGGATTTATTCATTTTAACATTGTATTTTTCGCAAAATGGTTTAACCTTTTCTAATAAATCTACCTGTCTTAGTTTTCGTTCCTTCATTAGTTGCTTTAATCTAATAGATGTATTTTCAATCTGCATAATATCAATCCTTTCATGTACCATAATATAGTATTTTGAACAAAAGTTCAATAGTAAAAACCGAAAAGTTAAAAAAATTGAACAAAAGTATTGACACGGATTTTATAGCATGATATTATCAAATTGTTCAAAGATTTGAACTTAATAACAGGAGGTGAACATATGGCTTTTAATTATAATAAATTAAGAGGAAGGATAATAGAAAAATTTGGTACGCAAGGTTGCTTTTCTAGAAATTTAGGGGTTTCGGAAAGAACTTTGTCATTAAAGTTAAACAATAAAATATTCTTTTCTCAAGATGAAATCAGCAAGATGTCAGAGCTATTAGATATACCATCAGACGAGATTCAATTTTATTTTTTTGAGAAAAAAGTTCAATATATTGAACAAAATAATTAGGGAAATACAATTTAAAGGATGGGGATGAAACAATGAATAACTTACAGATTTTTAAAAATGAACAATTAAATTTACAAGTTAGAACAATTCAAAATAAAGATGGAAGCATATCAGTAAATGCAGAAGATACGGCAATAGGTTTTGGATGGACTCAAACTCAAAATAAAAACGGAAAGCAATATACAACTATAAGATGGGAAAGAATAAACGGATTTATAAAGGAATTAGGTTTTCCTCCACAAGTGGGGGAAGATGATTACATTCCAGAAAGTCTATTCTATATGTTAGGAATGAAAGCAAGCAATAAAACAGCACAGGATTTTCAAAAGTGGTTGGCAGTTGAAGTTATACCATCAATAAGAAAAACAGGTTCGTATCAAAATAATAATAACAAATCAATCAATGAATTTAAAGGGCAGATTACAACATTTATAACTGATTTGTTTCAAGAAAAACTTTCAGAAGTAGAGCAATATTACAAAATCAAATCTCAATCAAAAACTGACATTAGTACGTATATTAAAAAGCGTCTTGGAATATTAAGAGCTGATGATGAATACGAACAAGTGAAGGCAAGAGTATTTTTATTGCTTGGAATTAGTAAATGGGAAGATTTAGACGTTGAAAGTTATAAAAGTATATTACCGATTATTGATGAAAGCATCAGAATAATAAAGCTAGATAGACCTAGCCAAGTGTCAATGTTTGATTAATAATTCAGAATAACTATGAATAGCGAAAGTGAAATTCTAAATAAAACAGCAAAGATTAAGTAACCAAATTGTAAGCAAATGAATAAAATAATATTAATTTCTTAGTGGGTGGTAATTATGACTAATAGACCAAGAAGAAGGAAGAAAGAACCAATTAAGGTGATTATGCTTCCGATAGAGGATAGAGAAATATATATAAGAAGTCTTGGAGCAGCAATGATTGATATTTCAGAGAAACAATTTGGAGAGAGAGTAGTTGCATTAGCAATGGAACAGATAAAAAAAGATTTAGGAAGGTAGTTATTATTAAATACTTATGAAGATAGGGCAAAGATGCCTTACACAACTACGAGACATAATTTACTAATAGTTAAGGAGGTAAAAAAGAAATGGAAAAGATAGTTGATATTCAAAAAGTGGTTAAGGAGCTAGCAGAAGTGTTAGCGTCTAACAAAATTCCTATGAGTTCATTGGAAACAGTGTTGGACAGCTTAAAGAGTGAAGTTTATTCCAACACTGTAATCCAAAGTAATAATTAATTTTAAGAGTTAAAGTTCTCTACGAATTTTAAGCCGTCATAAGAAATTCTGATTTTACCTATGATATCTATAGTAAGGGAACCAGAAGCAGTATTTTGAGGATGCAGTCCTTCAATAAGATGAAGTTCAAGACATCTTTTTAGAGGATCATCAAAATCTATATCCCCAAGTTTAGAGAGTATATCTCTATTATCTGGATTATCTCTAATTTGAACTAAGATATCATACATTGCAGTTTCGAATTCTTTAGAAGATTTAAACATGAAATCACCACCTTTCAAGTGGTATATTCTACAAAAACATCTAAAAACCTTTAATAAATACAAAAGGAGGAATCATATGAACGAACTACAGATTTTCAAAAATGAAGAATTTGGACAAGTTAGATGGACCAGAATTGATGGGAAAGATTATGCAGTCGCAAAAGATATCGCAAATGCATTGGGTTATAAAAATACAAATGATGCAATTATAAGACATTGCAAAGGGGTCGTAAAACACGAGGGGTTCAAAATTAATGGAATTCAAGTTGCTTTGATACCAGAAGGAGATATTTACAGATTAACTGCAAAATCGGAATTATCAGGAGCTGAGAAATTTGAAAGTTGGATTTTTGATGATATATTGCCGACAATACGCCAAACTGGTGGATATGTAAACAATGATGATGCATTTATAAGAACATACTTGCCATTTGCAGATGATACAACAAAAGCAATGTTTAAGAGTACCTTAGAAACAGTTAGAAAACAGAATGAACTTATTGTAAAGCAACAGGAAGAAATAAGCTATAAGGAAGATGTAATTATCGGATTAGTGGACAAGGTTACTTTAGCTGAGAAAAGGCAGATACTAAATAGAGTTGTTAGATATAAAGGAGCAAACTTCCAAGAAAGATGGAGAGAACTTTATAGGCAATTTGAAATGAAATATCACATTGATTTAAATAAGAGATTTGAAGCTTATAACTTAACTCATAAACCTAAGATTAAAAATAAGGTTGACTATATAGACAAGATCATGAATAAGATTCCAGAGCTATATGAAATAGCATGTAAGTTATACGAATCCGATGTTAAGGAATTAGCAACACAACTTTATCAGTTAAATTAACATAATAAAAATATTGTAGGAGGAACACAAAAATGAGTTATAAAAAAGCATTAGAACAGGTTCTTATAAATCTTAGATGTATAGATATAACTGAAAACGACCAGGTTGAATCATATGTGGATGATAGTATAAGGATTATTAAGAAGGTATTGGAATCAACCAGCCCTAAAGACTACGGATTTGAACCTAGTATTTCTAAACGCGAATATGAAATGAGGGTGCTAAAAGAAGCTTGTGCACCAGTAGCTAATTATCTTAAGAAAAATCATGACCAGCATTGTGCAGTAATTATTACAGATAGTCAAATTAGATTAGTTAGAGATGAAATAGGAATTCCAGTAGAAACTGCTCAAGAAGTACCAGTTCAAGAGCAGCAAAATGAGAAAGAAAGAGCTTTAAATTATTTAGCTATTTCTTCTTCGGAATCAGATCATAATTTTCAGTGAGCCAAGAATGATAATTTTCGATTAAATTGACATTAGCCATTAGAGAATTAAATACAGTTGGATTATTTACAAGAGTAATCATATATGCTTGAAATTCTAAAGCACTTAAGTCTTTAAAATCATCTGGATTAGCATCTTTAATTTTTGATTTAACCTCTTTAGAAATTTGTTCAAGAGTCTCTGGAAGAAACTTTTTAAAGCATTGCTCTTTGAAATCTAAAAATTTATTATCCATAAATACACCCCCTTTCAACATAATTTTACCATATGCTGAAAGAAAAAGTAAAAGGAGGAATTAAATTTGATTGAATCAGGAACAGTATTCAATCACGAAGGAGAAAATTGGGAAGTTGAAATATACGACCAATATGAGGATAAGTATATTTGCAAAAATTTAGCTTCACATAATTTTCAAACTGGAAAGTTCAGTGAAGTGGAAATAAGGGAGGATTTAAAATGCAAGGCCAAATGATTATTTTCACTGGAACTAAAGAAGAAATATTGGATAAGCTAGATGCAGCTATTGAAGAAGCTAAAGCAGAAATGGAGACAAGCATTGCAAATAATTCAGACAATCTTACTTTTGATGAAACAGTTAGGTTAAGTCAAAAACTAGATCCACTAACAGCACATAAGCAGAGGATGATACTTTATGGTTGCTAGGTGTAAATGTGGAAGAGTTTACAACATAAGTATTAAAGCAAATATACCGCCAACAGGATATGAGTGTCCTAAATGTGAGGAACAAAGAAAAAAAGCTTTGATAAAGCCTAAAAGAAAGAAGAGTGAGGGGAGGGTATCTAGTGTTTTATTACGGAATAGGACAAAACATTCTATCAGTAATTCATAGAAGTATTTATTGGGGATGGAAGACAGAAGAGGAAATGATTATTCCAAAGGTAATTGGACAAGTAAGAAGAGGTTATTTAAGGCATTTTAGATCAGACAAAATAATTAAGATGAAAAATAGGCTTAGAGCAGATGCAATTGAAGAATTATAAAAAAGTGAAAGGATGATTAATTATGAAAGCAACTGGTGTAGTAAGAAAAATTGATGATTTAGGAAGAATTACGCTTCCAATGGAACTTAGAAGAAATCTAGGAATTAAGATTGGAGATCCAATAGAAATATTTGTAGAAGGTGGGGATATTATCTTAAGAAAATACCAAGTAGGATGTCATTGCTGTGGGAAAATGGAAGGACTAACAAAAATATTAGATTTAGATATATGTCCTAAATGTTTAGCCGAATTTAAGAAAGCAGCAGAGCTAATTAATAAAGTTAGAAAGGATGAAGCTTGATGAACAATTTATCAGAAAAGTTGCAAAAATACATTAGCGAAAATACCGTTATAGTTTGTGTCGGAACTGACAAATGTATTGGAGATTGTTTAGGCCCTTTAGTTGGAACTTTACTTACAGAAAAAGGTTTTAACTTTCCTGTATATGGTACATTAGAAAAGCCAATTCACGCATTAAATATGGATGAGCGTTTAAGTGAAATATACAGTAAACATCCTGATGCATTGATAATTGGAGTTGATGCCTGTTTGGGCAGTGAAGAAAATATAGGTGAGATTCGTGTAAGAGATTATGCAATAAGTCCTGGTAAAGGAGTCGGTAAAGAACTTCCTGAGATTGGAGTTGCATCGGTCATAGGTATAGTAGATTCTGGTGATAATTCTGAGTTCTTTTTTTCGAGAAGTATAAGACTCTCGTTTATCATGAACAAAGCAAAAGAAATTGTTGAGATATTAACAAAAGCTGCAAAAGAAGAGAATTCAATGAGAAATTTTTATAGAGAGGAGATTGAAGAAAATGTCTGTAGTTGAATATGACGATGTTGGAAGAATGAAATATAATCCGGAATATCATTTTAATCAGGGTACATCGTGGAGTGCAGAAGATAAAGAATATTTAATAGAATGGCTAGATAAAATCGGATTAGAAGAAATGTCACTTGCATTAGGAAGAACTGAAGCAACAATTTCAGAAAAAGCTAGAGTATTAAGAAAACAAGGGAAAATGAAGCCAGATGCAAAATCAAGAAATCCTAGATTGCTAAGACTTGAACTTAATAAAAATAAGCAGAGAAAAAAACGAACAGTTTGGAATACAAAATTAAGTCAAGATCAAGTTGAAGAAGCTGTAAGGCTTAGAAAAGATGGGAAAACACTTAATGAAATAGCAACTATGTACAATGTATCAATATATACAATATTTAATTCAATAAAAAGAGCTACTAAGAATCCCGACCAAAGCATTCGAAGTAGCACAACAAAAAATTCAACTTCATTATACCATATGGATGGAGGAATGCAAGTTGTTAGTTAAATGTAGTGCAATAACATGTATCCATAATAAAGATGGGATGTGTAGCTCAAAATCAATAGAAATGATTGATTTTGAGTATTACGAAGACTTAGAAGGCAAGAGAAAAAATTTATCAGAAGATGATATGAAATGTTCGACTTACAAAAGTGTTTATAGAGATTAGGAGGCAAGTATGGCCGAGAATAAAGAACAACCAAAGTTAAACATACAGAAAAAAATATCTAGGGCAAGAGTGATGCTTCAAGAAAAAGAATTGAAAAAGACCGGATACAATAAGTACTCCAACTACACTTATTTTGAATTAGGTGATTTTCTACCTCACATTAATAGAATATGTGATGAACTTGGGTTATATTGCGAATTCCAATTTGAGGCTAATGAAGCTAAGCTTACTATTACTGATTCAGACAAAATTGAAGATTTTAAAACCTGGTCAACCCCGGTTGAAATAGCAATTTTAAAAGGATGCAGTGCAATACAGAATATAGGAGGGACCCAAAGTTTTGCAAGAAGATATTTATATATAATGGCATTTGAAATAGCCGAATCAGATTCAATAGAAGGTGGAGAAGTAGATCAAGAGGCTGAACAAGGTAAACAAAAAATTAATAAAGCTAGCGTATTTACAATTAAAAGTCTGTTAGATGAAACTCATTCCAACGAAAAGAAGTTCTTAGAATGGGCAGGAGTATCAAAAATTGAGGATATAACAAATGCTGCCTTGGGGACATGCATAAATAAATTAAATAGGATAAAAGAAAAGTTAGAGAAAGAAAAAAAAGATACTGAAAAAGAAAATATAATTCCAGAACAAATAGATTTTTAGGAGATGGACCAATGAAAGATTTAGAAGTAATTAAGGAGTTGCCAATAATAAAAACAAACTTTAAAGATGTGAAAGTATCTTTAAAGGAAACAATCGCTAAATATAAAGGGATAGTAGTAACAGAAGAAGGATTACAGGATTGCAAAGCCACTCAAAAAGAACTTGCAGGACTTAGAAACAAGATTGATGACTTTAGAAAAACAGTTAAGAAAGATATGGAAGTTCCTATTAAAGAATTTGAAGGGCAGTGTAAAGAACTTATGGGTTTAATTTCAGATGCAGAGCAGCCAATCAAAGAAGGAATTACTATATTTGATAATAAACGTAGAGAGGAAAAGAGAAACAAGGCATTAGAACTTATTCAGGAAAGTATACAAGCATATCAGTTAAATGGAAAGTATTCATCTAATTTAACTGTATTGGACAAATACTTAAATCTTTCAGCAAGTGCTAAAAGTGTCAAAGAGGATATAGCACAAAGAGCTGCAAGTTTAGCTAAAGAACAGCAAGATGAACTCAAATTAAAAGAAATAGAGAAATCTACAATATTAGCAACTATAGAGAGTGCTAATGCAAATATAAAATCAAAGCTAAAATTTGAGGATTTTGATAGATATATAAATATGAATTATCCATTAGATAGGATAATTAAAGAAATTAATATCAGAGCGGAAACCATAAGAAAGGCAGAGAATCCACCAGAACCTCCTAATGAAGAAATAAAGCCTATGGATAAAGTAAATGGACAGAAAGTTATTCATACAGATCCTAAACCAGCTCAAAAGCAAGCAAAAGAAGTAGAAACATTATATTTCTATGAACTTAGAGTAATTGCTAATGGGGAAAATATGTTGAAATTAAAAAAATTAGTACAAAGTGAAGGATTTAAATATGAAACGTTAAATAAAGGCGTAGTCAAGAAATAGGAGCTGATTGAATGGCGGGATGGCAGAAAATATATAGGGATATACAAGACCACTGGTTATGGGAAGATAAGCCATTCAGCAGAGGACAGGCATGGATAGATTTAATACTAACAGTTAACCATGAGGATAATAAAACTTTGATTGATGGTGAACTTTTAGAAGTTAAAAGAGGGTCAAAAATTACGTCATTAAGAAAACTTGCTGACCAGTGGGGATGGAGTACAACAAAGGTAAAAAAGTTTTTAGAAATGTTAGAGAGAGATAAGATGATTACTTATAAAAGTGACAATAAAAAAACATCGGTAACTATTGAAAATTACAGTGTTTATCAAAGTAAGGATATTTCAGAAGTAACAGTAAAAAAACAATCAAATAACACAGAAATAATGCAGAAAAATTTCAGAAGTAATTCAGAAGTAATTCAGAAAAAAACAAACAAGAATTATAAAGAATATATAAAGAATTATAAAGAAGGAGAAGAAGAGAAAGAAGTACAATTAAACCCCCTTTCCTTTCCGACTCCATTTCATGAGATTATTTTTAATCAATGGCATGAAATATCATATAGGACATGGTTTGAAGGTTGTGAAATTGAAGAGAAAGAGAATTTAATTATTATTACTGTAAAAGAAGCACTTAAAAAGACTGCTATACAGAACAGTTATGCAGATCCATTAAGAATCTTGCTAGGTAAGGATATTAGTATTAAGTGCATAGAAAGTGAGGAATAGAGAAGATGGGAGATATTATAAATTTAATTATATCTATAAAGGCCTCAGATATTTATCTTGATGATATGACTGGAACATTAACAATAGAAGCTGCAGTAAAAGAAGCTCAAAGGAAAATGCAAAGAAGTCTAAATAAAGTTAAGGGACTTCATGAAATTATAAAGTGTTTGAGAGGTGAAGATGATGATTGATATAACAGAACACATGGGGTTAGCTTATCACATGACTTGGAAAGTTTATCCTAGAGTGAAAAATAAATATGAATTTGAGGATTTGTTTCAGGTAGCCTGTGTAGGACTAATTAAAGCTGGAAAAGGTTTTGATGAAGCACGAGGAATTAAATTTACAACTTATGCAGTTCCAAAGATAAAAGGAGAGATCATTAGATTTATAACAGACGATAAGAAGTTCAATATTTCTAGAAGTGTGCCTCACAATTTCATGCTGTGCTCATATGAAGCTGAAAGAGAAAATGGAAGTTTAGAATCAAGAATAGGAACTGAAAGCTTTGAAGATGATTTCATAAATATAGAAATCTTAAATGAAGCTATTCAAAAATTATCAGATAGAGAAAAGAAGATATTAAAACTGCACATAATAGAT
This sequence comes from Candidatus Clostridium helianthi, assembly GCF_045310795.1. Taxonomy (NCBI): domain Bacteria; kingdom Bacillati; phylum Bacillota; class Clostridia; order Eubacteriales; family Clostridiaceae; genus Clostridium; species Candidatus Clostridium helianthi. Next base: position 48,806 of record NZ_JBJIAB010000037.1, on the reverse strand, counting down.
GAACTCACTCAAAAGCAAGTAGGAGAAATGTGTGGAATAGCCCAAAATCAAGTTTCTAGGATAAAGAGAAGAGCTATTAAAAATCTAAAAGAATTAGTGAATTTTAGTGTTTGTGAGAAGGTGACAATGTGATATTGAAATTTATGCAGTTAGGTAAGAATCCTATAACTGGCGAAGATAATGAAAAAGATACTTGGGAACTTGTAAGTAAGGACTTACAAGAGGAATCAAATGAGCTGCTAGAAGCTATTCAAGAAGGTAAGCTAATTCATATAGCTGAGGAAACCTTTGATGTAATTCAGGTATGCATAAGATCATTAGTTTTATTAAAGAAAAATGGAATTAATTTAGAGGTTGAAAACAAGCAACATAATAAAAAATTAGTTAAGAGACGTTGGAATTATTTGAGGTTTATCAGAGTGTTTTGGGATAAGTAGGTGGGTTTATGTATGAAGAAAAATATTGTAATGAATGTGGTACAAGTTATGGAGTAGAATTACATCACATAATGTCAAGAAAGCAGCTTAAACCACTAGAAGATTGTAAGCATAATCATGTGAACCTTTGTTATAACCACCATAGAGATCATAAAACAGGGATTCATCATAATAGAAAATTATATTTAAAGTATAGGCTGATATTTCAGAATTATTTAGAAATGCACCTATTAAAAGATTATGTAACTAGAGAAGAAATAAAAGAAGTTTTAGAAATAAAAGATAAGCCGTTAGATAGACTCTTAAAGAGTTTAAGAATGCACAAGGGTAAATATGCTAGAGAAGATGTGATTCTTAAATGTATGGCCGATAAGAAGGTAACAGAGGAGGAAATTTTGGGGTTAGAACAATAATGGATACCTCAAGAAAGACTCTAATAAATAAATGTTGTTGCCACTTTTGCATGAACTATCAGCCACAATATAAAAATAGCATTAAATTATGTCATGGAATATGCAGAGTTACAGGAGCTTATAAACAAAGAACGGATAAGTGTAAGAAGTACTTTAAGGAAGGACTACAAATTAGATTATTGGAGGAATAAAAAATGAATTTAGAAGAAAGTATTAAATTAACAGTTGAAAATAAATTAAAGGATGGATCCATAGAAAAAATGGTTTCAGATTACGTTGAAAAAGGAATTAGTGAATCATTAAAAGAGTTGTTTGGTTGGAGTGGAGATGCAAGAAAAGTAATTGAAGGGCAAATAAAATCAGTCATGGTTCCATACTTAGAAAACTATGATTATTCCCAATATATTGTCAAGTTGGACAGCGTTTTAGCAGATGTATTAAACAAAGTTACTGGCGATAATAGAAAGTTGTTATCTAATTTTAAAGAATTAATGGCTACAGATGTTGAAATAAGGGAAGTTAAAATTTCGGATGTATTTAAAAAGTGGTGTGAATATGTAAGCAAAAACGTTGAAACCGATGGTTTAGAGGTTACCTATGATGATGGGCCAAGCTATGAATCAGTAGAAGTTTCATATGAATTTGAGGAAACTGAAGAAAGAAGTTGGTTAAAGCAAGAAAAAGGAAGAATCATTTTTGAATGCGAACATGATGAAAAAATGAATGTTTGTATTGATGTTTATAGATGGGATGATATTCATAAAAAGAATCAATGGAGCTTTAGTGTTGATGATAATTGCAATTTAAACTCTCTAAGACATATTGATGAATTCAAATTATATCTTATGGCATTAAAGCAAGCCAATGTTTACATTGAAATTGATAAAACGTATGACAATGAGAATGTATATCCAGAAAAGGAACCAGAAGCATATTATGAATAACGTTAGGAGAGCCAGATGATATGAATGATGATTTTTTAAGAGGTATGGGAATAGGAGTTATTATAGGGGGGGTTACCGTTTTAATAGCTACACTAAAGGGATTTAAGATAAAATTAAAAGATTTATTTAAATAGTTAAATCTTGCAGGACTAGGAGTGTTAGCAGCAGGGATTACAATTGCTAATGTTAAGGTTACTGCAAATTAAGAGGGGATTTTCCCCTCGATATAATATATGTATTGAAGGTGATACAGATGATTATAAAAGAAAGAATCCAGAAATTAATTAAAGATGATTTTTATATAGATCATAAGGCTATAGGGAAAACTCAGATGCAAGAAAAACTTGATTATGTAAGGATATATGATAAAGCTAAAAAGTTTAGTGCTATTCAAATTATAAATATATCAAAAAATATGATTTCTGACATTGATAAGAAATTAGCTAATTCATACTTAATCAAAGAGGAAGTTTGGCTTATTGGTGGAGAAATAGCATTGGATTTATATATCTAGAATGAAAGGATAATGTATCTATGAAAAAATATAAAGTTAAAGTAGAACAAATAAAAGAATATGAAATAGAGATTGATGAGACTAAGTTTACAGAAGAAGATATAAAAGGCTTTGAAAGTGCTATGTGGAAACTTGATGAAGTTGAAGATGATAAGTATGCTTCAATAGCTTATGAGATAGCTAGAATAAGAGCAAATGATTTAAGTTATGAAGGGTTTGGATATCCATTAATAAAAGGTGAAAATAATTCTTTTAGAGATGGTGAAGAGAATGATGCAATTAATTTTTCAAAAATAGATGAGGACTATATAGGCATTGAAGTTGAAGAAGTGAATTTGTAGATTCGGTTGACAAACTTACATGAAAATCCTAAATAATTAACATCGTTATTTGTAGATTAAAGGAGTGGTATAACAATGAGTTTATATAAAAAAGGGACATGCGATTATTGTGATGATAAAAATAAGATTTTAAGACCTTCACCATTTATGGCAGATGCAAAAGCAATGATGTGTGAGCATTGTTGGAATGAAACAAAAAAAGAATATGAAGCTTCCGACGGGGTACAAATACCTGATTTTGATAGTAATAAAGATGAATATGAGATTTTAAAGAATAGTATAGAAACTAAGGAAGAATGGATAATTGAATTAACTGAATCTGATAGTGAAATATGGGGTTCCGACATAGATTGTACAAGCAGGGAAGAAGCGATAGAAAAAGGAATGGAAGCTGCTAAAAAAGATGGTTTAACATCATTCAGAATTGGTAAAAAAGAACCATGTGGAATGGCAATAATAGATGTTGATACCATAATAGAGTATGCTCAAGACCAGTTATATGGTGAAGTCGGAGAAGTTTCTGAAACTTATTTAGAAGAGGTCACTAGAGATCAAGAGAAGGAGCTGGAAGAAGCCTTAAATGAAGTGTTTTATAATTGGCATAAGAAACATGAACTGTTCCCGAACTGTTATAAGGTTCTAAATGAAGAAGTGATAGAAGTTAAGTAATTCAGAATGTGTAGAAAGTACATGAAAGGCGGTTTTATGGAGATAAAGAAGATTAAAAGCAGAATATGGGTAAATGATTATACTATAAGCTTTGAGTATGATACAAAAAGACGTAATCATAAAACCCAAGAAAGAATAGTTACAACAATAGATGAAGAATCGGCCAAAAGAGATTTTTGGTTATGGGTACAAGTAAATAATGAAGATAAACCTTATAGAGCTATGGCTAACGTAAACATTCTAGACATAGCAAAAGGAGAAGGCAGATATATTAGCCTTTAACCGATATTCAATTCAATCGTTCCTGGAATACCAGGTTGCAAAGACTAGGGGAAATTAGTCATTTACCCTAGTTGAAAAAAGCTAAGAGGTAAAGCGTAAAATCCCCTCGGTTGGCGAAATATTTGGAAAGTAGCTAAATCACGATTTCCTTAATAACTTAGACAATTTGAGTTATTAAGGTGATTAAATTGAATATATTAGAAGAACTTGAAAAAGGGGATATACCAAATAATAAAGAAATATATGAATCATTTTTAGTAGGGAATAAGAAAGTACAAGATTATAAAAAAATATGCTGTTCTGTTTCCGGTGGAAGTGATAGTGATTTAATGATAGATTTGTTCATGAGACTTGATGAAGAAAAGAAAGTGACATTTGTATTTTTTAATACTGGATTAGAATATCAAGCAACTAAAGAACATTTAAAATACTTAGAAGATAAATATGACATTGAAATAGTTGTTATTAACGCTAAAAAGCCTATTCCTATAACATGCAGAGAATATGGGCAACCTTTTATATCAAAACAAGTAAGTGAATGGATAGAAAGACTACAAAGACATAATTTTAAATGGGAAGATAAAAGCTTTGAAGAGTTATATGAAGAATATCCAAAATGCAAAGCGGCTTTAAGATGGTGGTGTAACGAGTGGGGAGAGGATAGTAAATTCAATATAAGTTACAACAAAGGATTAAAAGAATTTATGATAATTAATCCTCCAGAGTTCAAGATATCACCTAAGTGCTGTAAGTATGCTAAAAAAGATATAATTCATGATTTCATAGAAGAAAATGATTTTGATTTAAATTGTTATGGAGTAAGAAAAGCAGAAGGTGGAGCAAGATCTGCAGCCTATAAGAATTGTTTTACTAATAATGCAGTCAATGAAGACACAGATGAATATAGACCAATATTTTGGTATAAAGATAGCACTAAGAAAGCTTACGAGCAACATTTTAATATAAAACATAGCAAATGTTATACAGAATATGGATTAAAAAGAACTGGTTGCGCTGGTTGTCCATTTAATCAAGACTTTGAAGAAGAACTAAAAATAATAGATCAATATGAGCCTAAATTATTCAAGGCAGTAAACAATATTTTTAAGGATTCTTATGAGTATACAAGAGCCTATAGAGCATTTGTTAAAGAAAATTTCAAGAATGTAAATAAAGAAATAGATGGTCAAATGAGCATTGATGATTATATAGCAGTTTAGTTACTGCATAATACTAAAAACTGATGAAATATAAAAAACTATAGAAAGGATGATTAAAATGAGCAACCTAAACGAAGAGGTAAGTATTAAATTAATAGGAAAGATAACCTTACTTTTACCAGTGTTAGAACAGAAATTAGATTTACAGTTAGAAATTAAAAGAGCTATAGATGAAACTTTATATAACTATGATGTTCAAACTAAATGTACAGATCTAATTACTTCAGATATAGAAGAAAAAGCTGCTTTATATAGAGCTTGTAAAAAGTTAGAAGGTTTAAGCCCAAATACGTTAGAAAATTATAGATTATTTTTAGAAAAATTAGATCAATTTTATACAAAACCATGTGGCACAATTACAACAATGGACTTAAGAATGTTTTTGGCTGTACTTGGAAAAGGTAAGCAGCAATCTACTATTAATGGTTATATAACAATGCTAAAAGCCTTTTTCGGATGGTTGCAAAATGAAGAATATATTATCCGAAATCCGGCTGCCAAGCTGAAATTAACCAAAGTACCAAAGGTTATATTGCAGGGATATAAAGCAGAAAATTTAGAAAGATTAAGGGAAGCTTGTACCACAGAAAAAGAAAAATGTTTATTCGAGCTATTAGATAGTACTGCTTGTAGAATATCTGAATTAGATGAAATTAAGATTGAAGATATAAATTTTACTGAACAAAGCCTAATAGTAACAGGTAAAGGGAACAAGCAGAGGATAGTGTATTTTTCTACAAAAGCTAAACTTCATATAAAAGCATATATAGGAAAAAGAACTAGCGGATATCTATTTGTATCAGATAAAGCACCACATCAACATATAAGAGTAAGAGCATTACAATTAATTTTATCTAAGATTAAGAAGAGAACAGAGGTTACGGAGAGAGTTCACTGTCATAAATTCAGAAGAACTCAGGCAACATATTTATTAAACAGTGGAATGACTATTCAGGGAGTACAAAAGATTTTAGGACATACTAGTCCAGATACAACTCAACGATATGCTCAATTAAGTCAAGAAAACTTAAGAAATGAATATAGAAGATTAGTTGTATAGATAAAAAATAAGGACTTAAATGTTACTATTATAAAACTCTATTATCAAATAACTATCAATATCATAAGAAAGGAGAACATATTATGGGAGCTAAAAACTGGACTAAAGAAGAAGTTGGATTACTAGAAGATAAATGGGGTTCTACTCCAATTCCTCAAATAGCCAAACAATTAGGTAGAACAATACATTCAATAAAATGCAAAGCATACAAAATAGGATTAGATACTTTTATAGATTGCGGTGAATATGTAACCTTTAATAAATTCACAAAAGCAATAGGATACGGTGGTAGTTATGGCTATTTAGAGAAAAGACTTTTAAAACTAGATTTTCCATTAAAACATAAAAAATCTATAAAAATGAGATATAAAGTTGTGTATATAAAAGATTTTTGGATATGGGCAGAGCAGCATAAACAGGATATAAGTTTTGCTAAATTCGAGAAAGGCATGTTAGGTGAAGAACCAGATTGGGTACAAGAAAAAAGGAAAGCTGATTCATCCAATCCAAGTAAACTCAACCATAATAGAAAGTGGACTAAAGCAGAAGATAATTTGCTTATAGAGAAAACTAAATTATGCAGATATACGTATAAAGATTTAGCAAGAGATTTTAATAGAACTGAAAATGCGATTAAAAGAAGGTTACATGATTTAGCAGTACCGTATAGACCAGTTCCTTTAGATACACATGTTAAATGGACTGATGAAGAAAACAAGAAAATGTTTGAACTTCATGAAAAAGGTTATGACACATATGCTATAGCTCAAGCCTTAAACAAAACTCACTTAAGTATTTCGGATAGATTAAAGAAGGTTGTGGTTTAATTGAAAAAGTTAAATATTTTAGATGGTCAAATTGATTTATTCAATATGCCTATTCAAGAACCTATTATCAAGCCTAAAGAAAAAGTTATAGTTGAGAAACAAGAGATAAAGGAAGATCGCTTCCAGAATATAATAAACCTTTATAAAGAGAGCTGTAATAGAATCATAAAAACTGTTTCTGGAGCATTACTTGTTGAATTAGAAGATAAGACAAAGTATTTTAATGGACAAGGCGTGCATGAATTTGATTTAGGTATAGATATAGGATTAATACCGGCAGATGAGATCCTTATCGTTAACCAAGATAAACCTTTAAATGAAATACAGCTTAAAAAATTAGAAGAAATTAATCCAAATAGATATATAAAGCGTAAAGGTGATGCAAACATAATAATACCTGGTGATAAAACTACAGTTATAACACCTCGTGGATGGGTAATAGAGTGGGATCAGAAACCCGTATATAAAGAAGATGAAGTTGTCTTGAGAACAATAGAAATAAAAGTTCCGGATCAAAATTTAAATGCAGGAGATATCGTTGAATTTGAATATGAAAAAGAAACATATAAAGGGAAAATAGTAAGCATTTATAACAATGGCGAAACTATAAATGTAGTTTGGAATGGAAAGCATACAGCCTTTTATTATAAATGTGTAAGAAAGATAGCTTAGGAGGGATAAAACAATGGAGTATGTTAATGAAATTAATATTAATGAAGCTGTAATTCATGTGCTAGATAGCAATGGAGAGGAAGCAATATTAAATGAATATAGTTTGGAATTAGACGAAGAGACGTATATGTTTTTAAACAAGCATATTGAAAAGTGTTTAAAAGACGAAGAACTTAGATATGCAAAGTTCAATCAAGAAAGAAGCATAGTTAAGGAGGTAACGCAAGATTATTTAAATGGAATAGATAAAGATTTAATAAATTTATCCAAAGAGTTAGCTAAGCAATTATTCATGATAATGTTAGGCAATGTAAATATTCCAAGTGCTGATTTAATAGTTGCATCAATAACTACAGATCAAGGTCCTATGGTTGCAATACTTAAATTAGATTATATTAAGAACTTTACTCATGAAGTCCAATTCATAGATAAAAAAGTAGGAGTTGGAATTGTACCACAAGCAGCAGGACTTCCGGGCAGAGGACAAAAAATACAAAAGGCTGCATTCATTAAACCAATTAGAGAAGATGAAAGATACAATTTAATGGTTTTAGACAAACAAAAAATCAGTAAAGAGGATGAATATGGGGCCAATTACTTTATAAATACATTTTTAGGTGCAAGCATAGTAACTAATGAAAGAGATATGACTAAAACTTTTGTAAAGGCGGCTGAGAACTGGACCAGAAGAAATATTACTGATGATGCAGTAAAAGCCGAAGAGATTAGAAGCACTATAAAAACTAAGTTAAAAGAAGATGATGTTATAAATATAGATGAATTTTCAACAATTCTGTTTTTAGAAGATCCACAAATGGGAGAAGACTTTTCAAGCTATATAAAACAACAAGGATTAAACAATGAGGTGTTAGTAGACAAGACTTGGGTAGAAAAGAAACTAAAGAGGACAAGGCTTAATATAGATAAGCAGATAGATTTATACATTGATGAAGATACTTATCATGATTCTAGCAAATTTGAAATAGTACCAAATGGTGATGGAACTATAAACATGGTAATAAAGAACGTTATTAACTATATAGAAAAGTACTTAGAGTTTTTAAAGAAGGTAATCTTATGAGATATCTTAAAACTAACAAGAGTAATTGGAGAAAACTCTGTAAGGGAGAAATACAGGCAGAACAGTTAGAAATTAATATGAAGGAGAGTGGCTCAGAAATGGAGACATGTAATAATTGCGACGAATGTGTTTATATTGGAGAAGGAGATTATGCATGCATAAAAGAGGGAGAACCTAAAATAGTAATAGTAGGCTTTAGTATACCGACAAAGGATTATGGATGGTGCAAAAATAAGAATTAAAAACTAAATATGAGGATGTTATCATATCACTGTATTAAGATTTCATTCTCATATATTAGTGAAAATCATATGATAATAGAATTGAACAAGGTGATTTAAAATGGAAAAGAAAATTTGCAATAAATGTGGACAAGAACTATCCCTTGAAATGTTTTATAAAGATAAAAAGGCTAAAGATGGATATAGAAATCCATGCAAAGTAAGTGTGAAGAAGTATTACGAAGAGAATAAAGAGAAATACAGAGAAAATAATAAGGAATATTACAAGAACAATAAAGAAAAATTAACTGAACGTCATAAAAAATATTATGAAGAAAACAAAGAATATTATGCTAACCATAGAAAGCAATATTACAAAGAAAATAAAGAAAAAGAATCCGAATTAATGAAAAAATGGAGACAAAACAACCTGAAAAAAGTGGCTAGATGTTCTAGAAAATGGGCAAGAAATAATCCAGAAAAAACTAGAATTAAAAATCAACGCAGAGTTGCTAAAAAGAAGCAACTACCTTCAACACTTAATGAAGAACAATGGATAAACATTAAAAACTACTTTAATAATAGATGTGCTTATTGCGGCAAGGAACTGCATTTAGAACAGGAACACTTCATTCCAATAACCAAAGGTGGAGAATATAGCTCCAATAATATTATACCAGCTTGTAGAAGTTGCAATGCAAGTAAGCACGATAAAGACTTCTTTGAATGGTATCCGAAATATAGGTATTACAGTAAGAAAAGAGAAAAAGCTATACTTAATTTTCTTCAATATAGCAATAATAAACAACAATTGCATATGACAATCAATTACAAATAAAAGGAGGACAATATGGTAAAGAAGAATCCTGGTAAATTATTTGAAGAAGATATTAAAAGATCAGTTCCAGAAGATTGCTTTATATATAGATTTAAAGATGGGACTGCAAATTTTAGTGGATCTAGAAATGAAAATGTAAGATTTCAAGCTAAGAACATATGTGATTTTATGATAATGACTATAGAAAACTTAATATTGCTAGAGTTAAAATCTCATGCAGGTATACGTATTTCATTTGATTGTATAAGAGAAAACCAAATAAAACAAATGTCTGAAATAGATCATCCAAAGATTAAAACATATTTCTTATTTAACTTTAGGGATATGGAAAAGACATTTGCTATTGAAGCAAAGAAAATTAAAGGGTATATGGAAACATCAGATAGAAAGTCATTTCCTTTTACGTGGTGTGAAGAGAATGGAATTGATGTATTAGGAACTAAAAACAGGACTAGGTGGAGATATGATTTAAAAAGATTCTTTGAAGAAGTGGAGGGATCTTATGAATGAATTAAACAGCAAATTCATAACAACTGAGGACCTTAATAATTTCAATAATCTTATGGATGAAATAGATATATTAAAAGACAATGATTATTCAAAAGCTTATACACTTCATAAAAAAGCTCTTAGGCAATATGACAGATGGAGCACAATACTTTTTGATATAAGAACTGGGGAAAGCAGAGGCATAGCTAAAAATCCAGCATTAAAGGATAGAGTAGCACAAATATTAAAAATGATAGATAACTCTTATATTACAGCTAGAATGGTTTGGGGCAAGGCTAAAGATGATATTACAGGAGGCAAGTATTAATGAGTAAATTAGATGAAATAAAGAAATACTTAACTGAAAATATGGGAAAAGAAAAGCAAGAGCTATTAGCAGATATTCGTGAAAAATTTTCTGTAACAGAAAAATCAGCAGATATTTATTATTATCAGTGGAAAGGGGAATTTACAAGAAGTAAGAATTGTAAACCCAAAGAAGAAAAGAAGGTAGAAGTTAAATATCAGGAAGAGGAAAAGAAAGAAATTATAATTCCACATGATGTTAAATCTATTAATGTAGATGAACAGGAAGTATTTAAGCAGACAAAGCTAAAAATGATTTCTGGAAAATTTGAAGGTGAGTATGGGGAATATGAAGTTGCAGATTGTGCAGTAAAAGTTGGAGATGAATTAATTAAAAATGAGAGCGATTTAGAGAATTTTAGAAAAAATCAAATAAGGCAGTTTTATATGATGCTTGGAGAAATAGCAGAAATTTTAAAATTAGTTAAGTAGGTGAAGCTATGAGGAGAGCGACAATATTTAAGTGCAATATGACTGATTGTAAAAGCAATGAAGATGAAGCTTGTACTATGACTTATATATATTTAGATAAAAGAATATGCGCAAATTTTGAAGAAAAAGAATCAGTAAAGAAAATAAAAGAGATAAAGAGACTTGTTGTGGATAATACAGAAGATGATTTTCTTAATATAGCAGTACTAAAATTAGATTGTCCGCATTCATATAATATGCCGGAAAATAATGCGAATTGTATGAATGGGTGTTGGAGCTGCTGGAAGAATTCTGTTATATCATCTGGAATGGATTTTAAAAAAGTTGATAAGTAGGTGAAGCTATGAACATGGAGAATATCAAGAAAGAATTAGATTTATCTATATCAGACGAAGAGAAAGACATAGCATATGTAAATAAGCTTAATAGAACTAAAGATAAAATAAAGTATTTAAGGTTTGTAAAAGGATATACGCAAAAAAAGACAGCTAAAATGATAGGTATATCTGAAAGGCATGTCAAACGTTTAGAAAAGGAATTGAAAATGTCCCCTTAATGTCCCCAAAATGTCATCTAGGCAAAGAATAAATGGAAGAATATAATAAATATAAAGATAAAAAATGTCCAGCTAAATGGTATGGGTGGACTATATCTAAAATGAGGTGATTTAGTTGCTTGATAAAGAAAAGATAAAAGCATTTTATGTTAGTGGATATAATGCAGTGGAGATAGCTAAAAAACTTTCTTCAGAAGTTGAAGCGGTAAGAAAGTGTATTCAAAGAAATTTTGGAAATTTAAAGCACAAACATGAAATTGCTGTTCTCCAAAGAAAAGAAGAAATTAAAGCAACTAATTATGAGGCTAATAGATATATTAGTGATAGATCATTTATATTAAAGAATAGGTCCGTATATAAAACATTACCTAATGGAGACATAGTATTAAATAGAAAAGTATCAGGAGCTGTCGCTTGGGATACACCCAGGAGGCTAGTAAATGAAAATAAATGCATAGTTTAAATAAATCCAGCAAAGCGTACCCCTAAACGCAGTTATTGGATTAAGGTTATGGACAGGCAAGACCGTGTAACCTCTCATAAATTCTCAATATACCCTTTTATAACATAAAAATACCTTGTAGAGTTGAAGTCTTAGGTTTATACCTGAGAGATTAGTAGACGATATGAGGTATTTTATTATGCTTATAAGTCAGTAGAAACAAAAAATATATTATGAAAGGAAGTGGATCCCTCCATGGCCTTAATATATAGTATCTACTGACTTAATTTTTAATTCAATAAAACAGAAAGGAGCCAATAAGTAGATGGAAAGTATTTATAAAATGTATAAATGCAAAAGAAAAAAATGTAGAAGAGAAATGATTTTATTAAGTGAAGATATTAGAAAAGCCAAAGAAGAAGGAAAATACTTATCATGTGCTTATTGTGGCAGCAAAGATATAGAGAAGATAAAAGAAACAGATAGCATAAAAGATTGTTTTAAAAATGATGAAAAGAAAAGGTGAGAGCTATATGAATAAGAAGGTTAGAAATGAGATATGTGAATGGGCTCAATTAATAGCACTTATACTATCTATGCTGTATAGTTACAAAGACAGAATACTTTGGAGTATTTATATGTTACTTGTAATGTTAGTTATTGAATTTATTTGTAAGGATAGAGAGGAAGAGTAATTATGAAATGTTCAAGTTGTGGAAATAGGGTATCACTTTTATTTGGCTTTACTGAACTGCCTAAAAATGAAGACAATCGAGAAAAGATAAGATTATGCCATCAATGTGGATTAAAAGTTTTTAGAGGCGTTTTATATACCCCTCAATTAGCTCGATATATAACTGAGGACGATTTAAAACAATTAGATAAAAGTTTAAAGTGGGGAAAAGACAATAAAGATGAGATAGAAGCAGCAATCAAAAATGAAGGTAGATAGAAAAGATTAAATAAACATACTGGAGGTGGTGAAAGTGAGATATGGCTAGACAAAGAAGCCCAGCTAGGGATGAAGCTTTTGAAATATATAAGGAACATAAAGGCAATATAACAAATAGAGAGATTGCAAACATACTGAATGAAGACGAAAAGAAGATTGCGGTATGGAAGCAAAGAGATAAATGGGATAACAATTCTAATGTTGTACAACAAAAAAATAAATGTTGTACAACAAATAAAAATACCAATAAAAAAGCTAAAAAGAAGAGTGGTAAAGAGCCTATTGCAGATGAAGTTGAAGAGATCATGAGTAATGAGGAATTAACTGAGAAGCAAAGGCTTTTTTGTTTATATTATATTCAAGATCATAATGCAACTATAGCAGCAATTAAGGCAGGATATAGTAAAGATACTGCACGAATTATAGGAGCTCAGAACTTATCAAAACTTAACATTAAAAATGAACTAAAAAGGTTACGGGGATTAATAGGTAAAGAAATATTTACGGAAACTATAGATATATACAGGCAACAAGAAGCAATAGCCTTCGCGAATATTAATAATTTTTTAGAAATAGATGTAAAAGGCGAGGATTTTAAATATAACACTGTACTTGTAAAGCCAAGCGATGAAATAGATGGTAGTTTGATAAGTGAGGTAAAGCAAGGAAAGTATGGGGTTTCCATCAAGTTATATGACAAGAGTAAAGCGTTAGATTCTGTTTATAATATTTTAAAAGAAATACCCAAAGAAGAAATTCAGCTAGAAAAAGAAAAACTGGATTTAGAGAAAAGGAAACTTGAAATCGAAAAGCTAAAGGCCGAGATCACAAAACTTAATGTTAATGGTGCATCATCAGAAAAACAAAAAGGAAATATGGATAAATTATTGGAAGTATTCAATAAAGGTCCGGTAGTTGAATAATGGATTTTGGACAATTTGGTTTAAAAGCATGGAACTTTATAAACACACCAATAGAAAAAGATGCACGTATTAACATTCTTGAAGGTAGTGTAAGAAGCGGCAAAACTATTGCCATGATGCTCAAATGGTTTAGATATATAGCAGATGGGCCTAAAGGATTATTAGTAATGACAGGAGTGTCAAAGGACACTATATATGATAATGTTCTTAGAGATATGTTTGATACATTAGATGAAGATGACTATTCGTATAATAGACAAACAGGAGACTTGAGAATATTTGATAGAAATATAAAAGTTATTGGCGCTAAAGATGAAGGGTCAGAAAAATATCTTAGAGGTAAAACTTTGGCAGGCGCATATTGCGATGAATTGACATTGATGCCAGAGAAATTCTTTAAACAGCTTTTAAACAGACTTTCGATAAAAGGTGCTAAGTTATATGGCACAACTAACCCAGATAGCCCTTATCACTATCTATATAAAGAGTACATAGATGATAAAGGAAAACTAGAAACAGGAATGGTTAAAAATTATCATTTTATGTTGGATGATAATCCAAACTTAGATGAAGAATATAAAACATTTATTAGAAATGCTTATACTGGATTCTGGTATTTAAGGATGATAGAAGGCAAATGGGTAATAGCCGAAGGTGCAATTTATGATATGTGGGATAAAGACTTAAACACATTCACTGATGAAGAATTACCACAATATTTTAAAGATAGAGCGCAAAGATATATTGCTATTGATTACGGTAATACTAACCCAACAGTATTCTTAGATATTTGGGATGACGGTGATATTATATGGATATTAAATGAATACTATCATGATAGTAAGAAAAAAGGCCAAAAAGAAATAACTCAATATGTAAATGACTTAGTGAATTTTGTGGGCGATGACTACCCAAGAGCAATAATAATAGATCCATCAGCAGGAAGTATGAAAACAACAATTAGAAATAGAGGGTTAAGGATAAAGGATGCTGATAATGATGTTTTAGAAGGCATAAGAATGATGGCAACATTTATAGGAAATAGAAAGTTTAAGGTCCATAAAAAGAATTGTCCTCATTTCCTTGAAGAAATTGCGGGATATGTGTGGGATGAGAAAGCGGCTTTAAACGGAATAGAAAAACCAGTAAAAGAAATGGACCATGCTTTGGATGCTGCAAGGTACTTCATTAAGACAATAATTAAGCCTAGAAGATTAGCAAGATAAATTGTAAAGAAAAACACATGATAATATTTACGCTTACATCTTAAACAATAATGCCTTAAGAATAGTTTGTTTGTGTTTTAAAATCCGATAATTATATTTACAATGGTTTATTTTACAAGTATAATAAAATCATAATCTATAAAGGGGTTGTGATTTATGATATATGGATATTGTAGATGTAGTACCAATGAGAGCAAACAAGATATTACGCGCCAAGAAAGGGATTTAAAGGCATTAGGAGTTACAGATAAGAATAATATCTACAAAGAGTATGAAAGTGGTACAAAATTAAATAGAATAGAATTACAAAGGCTGCTAGACAAAGTCAAAGAAGGTGACACAATAGTTTCTACAGAGGTTAGCAGAATAACTAGATCAACTAAACAGCTATGTGAGATTATAGAGTTTGCTAAAAACAAACATATTAAGCTGGTTTTAGGAACATTTGTAGTAGATTGCACAAAAGATTTAGACCCAATGACAGAAGGAATGCTAAAGATGATGGGCGTGTTTAGTGAACTGGAAAGAAACATGATAAGTCAAAGAGTTAAATCTGGAGTTGCTAATGCTAGAGCCAAAGGGAAAATAGTAGGAAGGCCAACATTAACTATTAAGGATATACCACAAAAGGTTGTTGATATGTATGATTTATATAGAAATGGAACAATAAGTAAAACAGACTATGCTAAGATATGCAACATATCAAGGCCAACATTAGATAAATATTTACAATTAATTAAAGAAGGTTAAAGGATGCTCAATATTGGGTGTCCTTTTTATTATGCATTAGAAAGGAGGTAATTGAGTGAAGAAGACTAAAAGGAATAGGAACTATAATAAACAATACACAAAGGATGGAAAGATAATTCAAAACAGCAATAAAGCCAAAAAAACTGCAATAATGGATGCGTTTCAAAATGTTTTAGCCAGATTAGGAGCAGGAACACCAAACCTTATTGAGAGTACAGATTATCCAATGACAAGGCTTACTCAAAACTTTCAATTGCTTAATAGTTTATATAGATCACATTGGATAATAAGAAAAATAATAGATTGTCCTGCGGAAGATATGGTTAAAAATTGGATAGACATTAATACACAAATGGATCCTGATGATATAGAAAGATTTGAAAGACTACAACGCAGAACAAGAGTCAAAAGGGATATTTTACAATGTTTAAAATGGTCAAGGCTTTATGGTGGCGCGGCGGCAGTAATAATTATCGAAGGGCATGAAAATATGCTAGATCAGCCTTTGGATTATGATTCAATAATGCCAAATAGTTTCAAAGGTCTTATTCCAAGTGATAGATGGACAGGAATAACTCCAGGAGCAGATATGATAACTGATGTAACTAATCCTGATTTTGGGTTGCCTGAGTATTATGAGTGGGCTACAGATGAGTTTAGTGTAAAAGTCCATCATAGTAGAATTCTAAGGTTCACAGGGAGAGATTTAACCACTATAGAAAGATACACAGAACAACATTGGGGAATAAGTGAAGTTGAGCTTTTATTTGATGAATTGAAGAAAAGAGATAATACAAGTTTTAATATCGCTCAGTTAGTATTCCTTGCTAATTTAAGAGTGCTTAAAATGGGCGATTTAGGAGAATTACTTGCTATAGGTAATGAAGATGGTCAGAAAGATTTATATAACACCATTCAAGCTCAAAACTGGCTTATGAATAATATGGGAATGTATTTATTGAATAAAGAAGATGATTTTCAAACGCATCAATATTCATTTTCAGGATTAAATGATATATATGAAAGTTTCATGTTGGATATTGCTGGTGCGGCTGAAATGCCAGTAACAAAGATATTTGGAAGAAGCCCACAGGGAATGAACGCTACTGGCGATGGTGACAAAGATAATTATTATAACACAATAGAGCAAAAACAGACTGCACAGTTAGAACCAGCGTTAGATAAACTACTACCGATAATGTATGTTAGTGAATTTGGAGCAGTTCCGGAGGATTTAGATTATTCATTTAACCCAATAGAAACTCCAAGTGAAGATAAGCTCGCTGAAATAGTTGATAAGAAGTCATCGTCAATTATAAATGTGTATAACGCCGGACTAATATCTCGAAAGGTTGGATTAAAAGAATTAAGACAGTTGGGTAACACTACTGGAATGTTCACCAATATAACGGATGAGGATATAGACAATGCTACTGATGATATTAATATAGGTGATTTACCTCCATCAAACAATGGATTCATTCCATACAATAACGATAAAAGTATATATTCAATGGATGCTGATCCAGATAATTTAGAAATTGAAATAGAATCCGAACAAATGGCAATTAATACTTACGAGTTAGAAATAGAAAGAAGCATTAAGCAAGGCGATTGGGAAGCGGTAGCAAAATTCAAAGAGATATTAGAAGATGAAAAGGACCATCTAAGAATATTAAATAATTTAAAGAAAAATCGTGGGTGGTAGATATGATACCTAAGAAGGACACCGCTAAGGACTTATGGATGCCAAAAAGAAGGATAGAGTTAACTTATCAAAGAAGCCTTAGGATTTTAATGAGAAAACTTGGAAAAGAGCTGAAAAGTAAAAATGATTTAGCTGATATATTGAGAGCTCTTAAAAAGTATATGAAGTCAAAAGAATTTCAACAATACGCTTATGCTGCAGCTAGAAAAATGGTTACAAGTGTTTTTTCAGACTCAGGTAAGACATGGAGAACAGCAGCTAATGTTAATGGACAAGGCAGACAGATATATGAAGCTTTAAGGCATGAAATGGAGACAACACCAATAGGTATATCCATAAGAGATCAAATTGAAAAGAACGCTGAATTGATAACAAGGGTTCCTGGAAAAGTTTCTGAAGAACTAACAGAGTATATTACTAAAAGGAGTTTAGAAGGTAGAAGAAGTTCTGACATTGCGGAAGAGCTACACAGTATTTATCCTAATATGCTTAAGAATAAAGTGGATTTAATTGCCCGTACTGAAACAAGTAAAGCAAGTACAGCGTTAACTAAAGCTAGATGTGATAACTTAGGAATTAAAGCTTATATATGGAGAACTAGTGAAGATATAAGAGTTAGAGAGTCCCATAAGAATATGGATGATGTTATTGTATTTTGGAGCAATCCACCAAGTCCAGAGGCGTTAGAGGGAGAAAAGAATGTAGGCTATTATCATGCAGGTAATATATATAATTGCAGATGTTATCCAGAACCAATAATTAAATTAGATTTTATATCATGGCCCCACAAAGTTTACTACAATGGTCAAATAATTAGAATGAGTAGAAAACAATTCGAGAGTATAATGTAAGAAAGGGATTGATATTATGGAAGATAAGATTGATTTAATAACCGCTATAAAGCAATTAAAAAAGATGCAAGGCGAACTTGAAAATAGAAATATGACTGCTAATGAATATGATAATTTACAAGCTGTAAAATATTCATTAAATCATTTAGAAAGCCACTTAGAAAATATAAGAAAAAATAAAACTAATTCTGATGGAGATAAAGAAAATGAATAATATGCAGGAATAAATAACATAAATATTCATTAATTATTGCATAAATGTATAAAAGCGCTTAAAAACACGGGGAAATACATTAAAAATCAATGAAATATGAATAATTATTTCGCTAAATAATAATTTAGTGCGAAATTGAAGGAGCGAGATTGTGGAAGAAAATTATGATTGGAAAAGCAAAATAACTTTAGATAGAATAGATTTAATATCTATGGCTAAAGGAATGAAACCTAATGATAATATTCCAGAATTAATTTACCGAGGAAGCTTTAATAGAGATGGAGAATGGCAATGGAGCTATGATGCCTTTGAGGATTTAACAGATATAGAGATATACAATGTTTATACAAAGTGCAAAAATAGTTGGAAAAGAGATTAGTTTATATAGAAGAGCAGAAAGGGGAAGAGGTAATGAAAGACTGGGGAGAAAGATTGCAAGAACTACTAAAAAAAGAAAGAAAAGTTGATAAGTTGTTTAAAGAGTATAAACCAAAAGGATACTTTAATATTGATAGCAAGTTACCAAATAAGAAAAGAGACATTCCAATGCCTAAAGTTGAATCAATTCGGATTTATGAGGACCATACAGTTTTATTGGAAAAACTCTTAAACAACCCAAGAGTTGAAAGTATAACAATAAGTCATCAAAGAGTTGGAGAAGTTGAACCAACCGATATAAAGGCTAAATTAAAGGAGATGAACGAAAATGATAAATGATGAAATCTTCAGATATGTAATAATACGACCTAAAAGTTGTTATCCAGTGGCAGGAGGAACGGGAAAAGAGAATACTTTTATAATAGAGTATACGTTATTTGAAATATATAAAAGTTTTGAAGTTAAATCTGAAAAAGACATTCTTTCAGTTGATGATTTAAACAGTTTTATTCTAAAACATGAAATGAATGACTATATAAAAAGTTGTAAATGTGAAGGAGTGCAAACGCCTAAACCACTATTAGGTATAAAACCTCACTTTGCATGGATAGAGCAACGTATAGATGAAATTATAAAAGCTATGGATAGATATAGAGAAGCTAAGAAGGGAATACCGAAAGATTGGTATCTGGAATTAGCACAGCTTGAAACTGAAAAGAATAGAGTATTAAGCAATATGACTTACTTAAGTATAGACGCTGATGAAATTGAAGAATCTCTAAAAAAGAACTTTCAGAATTCATTTGTGAAATTTTTCAAACAAGGGAGGTGATCCAATATCTCGCTTGGTTTATGTGTTAATAAACTAATAACTTTAAGAAGGTAAGAAATGGATACATTGGTTTACTTTATAGTTGTTATTTTAAGCTTTTATATTGGAAGATGCTCTGGATTAAATGAAAGACAGTTCAAACGAATCAATAAAATAGGGCACAATCCATTGCCTAATTATCCAAGGCCACAAAGACTAAAGGGAGGATATCAACCTAATAAGATGAAAGAACCGCTTTATGAAGCACCAAAACCACCTAAAACAGGAAGCGGAATAAAATAAAAAGAGGATTAAAGCCTTAATAATAGGGCTTATTTTTATACCCCAAATTACTTGAAGGGAGGTGAGAATAGAATGTTAGCTTTTTATGGTGATAAAATTTCTCAAAATAGAATTAAAACACCAGAGGGATACTTAATTATTAAAAATTGTCCACTTGCTAGAACTGGAACTTATGAGTATTTAGCAAGCGAATTAGGTATTGAGGGTAGTAACGATATAGTAAATGTGTTTAGACCTCCAGAAGAGGTATTTAACATTGCAAGTATTGCCAGTTTTAATGGTAAATCTGCAACAAACAATCATCCACCTGTTTTATTAGATGCTCGTAACAATGGTATCTATGAAAAAGGCACAGTTATTAATGTTAGACAAGGAAAAGATAATGAATCGGACTTATTATTAGGTGATTTGATTATCAAGGATCCGCAATTAATAGATGAAATTGAGAGCGGAAGAAAAAAAGAAATATCTTGCGGATATGATTGCATATACGAAGAAGATGGAAATGGGAATTTCATTCAAAGGCAGATACGAGGTAATCATGTTGCCATTGTAGAAAATGGTAGAGCAGGTTCTAGAGTAGCTGTTAAGGATAATTCAACAACTAAAATTTCAAATATGGAAGGAGAAAAGAAAAAGATGAGTAAAATAAAATTTCCTAAAAGATTCAATGGGCCAATTTCTAATGTACTTGTTGGAATGGGTCTTAAAAGTTATGTACAAGATGCAGAACCACATGAAATCGCTGAAGCTGTTGATGCATTAGCAGAGGAAAGAGAGGATGCACCAGTAGAAAAAGCAAAAGATGCAGAGGCAGAAACACCAGCAGAACAAGCAAAAGAGGATCAAGGAATAGCTGCTTTAAGTGAAAAAGTAGACCAATTAGCAGGAGTTGTTCAAAAGTGTATGGAAATGATGCAAGGCTCCAAAGATGAAAAACCAGAAGATGCAATTGACCAAATGATTGAAGAATTAGGAGGCCAAGAGGTTGAAGGTAATGCAGGAGACCAAGAAGAATCTGTAACAGTTCCAGTAGAGGAAATGCAAGATGAAGATTTAGTTGAAGGTGAAGTAACTGATCCATCTGATAGACCAAAGAATCCTATAGCAAATGCTGACAGCATAGCTATGATAAAAGCCTTAAAAGCAATGAAGCCAGTTATTGCTGCAATAAAAGACCCAAAGGAAAGAAAAAAAGCTTGCGATAGCTTAATGGTTGAATTTAAGAAAGCAAATAAGACTAAAACAAAGGATAATGGCTATCAAAAAATATTAAATGCTCAAAAAATCAATTCAAAATCAAAAGCTCAAAAAGCAACAGATTCTCCAGAAAAAAGATATGAAAATATTGAAAATTCTTATAAATCAGTAAGAAATAAAAATAAAGGAGTGAAGTAATATGCCAGGAAGTGCAATAGGAATTGAAATGAATTATGGATACCCAGGAAGTTTTACTAGATCAATTGATACAATTATAACTCCAAGAACTTTAAAATCTATTATAACAAATGATAAGGAAACAGAGGATCCAGTGGCATTTGGAGAACCAGTAATATTAAATGCCGATAATACTTATTCAAGATTTGGTTCTGAAGGAACAGCTGCAAATTTTGCAGGTATAGCTTTAAGAGAAATTAAACAAGCAACAGATTACTATACTGGTGCAGGTAATTATATTCCAGGAGAAACTATGGATGTCATGGAAAGAGGTACTATAGCAGTAAAATGCAATAATGGTACACCAACAGCAGGTGGGAAAGTATATATCAGAATTTCTGCAAATGGAACTATTCCAAATGGAGTTGTTGGACAATTTGAAGCAGCAGCAGATAGTACAAACACAGTAGAAATTACTAATTTAAGATGGAAAACTGGTAAGATAGACAGTAATAAGGTTGCAGAAGTAACAATACTTACCAGAGTAAATCCGTAGAAGGAGGGAAAAGTAAATGGATTATAATTTTAATTATGCTGGACAAACTTATGGTCAACAATTACCTTTAGGAGGATATGCAGCAACAGTAATGGATGCCGCTTCAATCGGAAGTGGTATGGCATACTTAGAAGGGGAATTAGAAAAGAAAGATCCTAAACTTAATGAACCACTAGCAAGTGTTACATTTGCAAGAGATATGCCGATTAGAGTAGGT
Organism: Candidatus Clostridium helianthi; assembly: GCF_045310795.1. NCBI lineage: Bacteria > Bacillati > Bacillota > Clostridia > Eubacteriales > Clostridiaceae > Clostridium > Candidatus Clostridium helianthi. Next base: position 26,736 of record NZ_JBJIAB010000037.1, on the reverse strand, counting down.
GGAGGATGGGTAGAGACAACATCTCATCTATTTGCTAATTATGCTACATCTGGTGGAAACAACAATGGAATAATTAGGGGACAATCTAATGATATTCCAGTAGTACAAGCAGATACAAGCAAGGATATTTTTAAGACATTTGCATGGAGCAATATTCTTAAAGTTCCATTTATAGATCAACAAAAAATGCAAGGAATAGGAAGAAGCTTAGATGCTATTTTAGATACAGGAATAAAGCTAAACTATAATAAAGCATTAGATTATATTTGTTATAAAGGTGTGCCAGAATTAAATGTTTATGGCTTGGTTAATAATCCTGATGTTACAACTTCAACGGTTGCAAACAATGGAGCTGGAACATCTACTAAATGGGCAAATAAAACGGCACAAGAAATTCAAGAGGATATTAATATTTTAATTAATACAACTTGGAAGAATTCAGAGTATGATCTTACTGGTATGGCTACACATATTTTAGTACCCCCAGAACAATATAATTACTTAGTAAATCATGTTGTTAGTTCTGCAGGTAATGTTTCAATTTTAACTTACTTATTAGAAAATAACTTAGCTAAGAATCAAGGATTAGACCTAGATATTCAGCCAAGTAGATGGTGCATTGGAGCAGGATTAAGTAATACTGATAGAATGGTTGCATATGTAAATGATGAAAGTCGTATTCTTATGGATATTCCAGTACCATTAACAAGAGCTATGACTCAGCCTTCAGTAAATGACATGGCTTATCTTACTGGTTATGTAGCAAATTTAGGCCAAGTTAAGACATTGTATTACCAATGCATTGAGTACGCAGATGGTATTTAGGAAAAAATACTTCAAATAAATATTATAAGCAATAATTAAGGACTTATTTTTAGAAGTCTTTTTTTATTGCTTAATTTTTAATTAAGGAGGATAAAGAAATGTCAACATTGATATTTTCAACTAGAAAAATAAGGTGTAAAGGTGACGATGGAAAAGAATTTATAATTCCTCGCAATGAAATGAAACATGTTCCAGATTGGGTGCTAAAAACGCCAGATTATCAATTAGGAGTAAAAGGTAAGCATATTACGGTGGCTGATACAAAACAAAAAAGAACTAGAGCTGAAAATGGCGATATTAAATAAACTGGAAAGCTGGTGGAATTTATGATAGATTTGGCAGCTAATGCGGGTAACATTAAAACTGGAACAAATCCGCCTTATACGTTAGTAGATAACTTTTACGTTATGTACCCTCAGTTTGGGAAAGATTTAGATAATAATTATGTTGTGCCAGTAGAAGTTCAAGAAATGTATTTGGAATTAGCAAATGCATGTATTAAAGAAGCTAGATGGCATAAAACATGGAAACTTGCGATGGGATGGTTTATTGCTCATTTTTTAACTTTATATGTACAAGGGATGGCAGACCCAAACAGTGGAGCAGCAGCAGTTTTAAAAGCTGGGCAAGCACAGGGATTACAAACCTCAATGAGTGCAGGAGATGTTTCTATAAGTATAGATTATTCCACAATAACAACTGGCATTGATGGATGGGCAGGATGGAAACTAACTACCTATGGTCAACAGTTAGCTAATATCGGCAGACTAATAGGTAAAGGTGGCATGTATATATATTAAAATGGAGGGATTTAAATGCTAAATGGTTTCACAAATGTAACTATAACTAAAGATTTAACAGAAGATATGAGAAAATCTCTTGAAGATTTAGCAAAAAAAACTGTATGCATTGGAATACCAGACAGCACAGAACATCCTGATAGCAAGATAACTAATGCACAACTTTTATATATTCATACTAATGGTGTGAGAGATAAAGAAATGATAAGAGAAATGCAACATGATTTAAATACTATGCCATATTCGAAAGCACACGAATTGTATGTTCATGAGAATGGATCACCACTATGGAAATCACCGCCTAGACCAGTTCTAGCACCAGCAATAGATGCTAATAAAGAACAAATAGGAGAATTAATGAAAGATACCGCAATAGATGCATTAGAAGGTAAAGATATAAGCCCTGCATTAAACCAAGTAGGGATGCAAGGCCAAAATATAGCCAGAGCATGGTTTACTGACCCAAGAAATGATTGGGAGGAAAATACAGAAAGAACAATAAAGAAAAAAGGTAGTGATAGGCCTTTAATTGATACTGGAGAGTTAAGAAAAGCTATTACTTATGTAATAAAGGATGGTGATATATAGTGATTGATTTATCGACAGTTATTCTGGATACTAGACTTTCACAAACAATTACCGTAATAAGAAAAAATGGTAGATTCGTTGCAGGAAGGTTTCAGTTGGATGAACCTAAAACAATAAAAATGCAAGGGATAATAAGCATCGCAAATGCTAAACAAATTGAATTCATTCCAGAAGGCGATAGGATTGGTGGCGAAATTGCGATTCACACCACACAACCACTTTATAATTCTAGAAATGCTACCGATTCAGAAAAGGCTGGAATTTCAGATGAAATTGTATGGCATAATGAGCCATACAAAATATATCAGGTAAATGAATATAGCGATTATGGCTATTATTTTGCTATAGGTCAAAGGATGGCGAGCGATTAATGGCAGAAAGAATTTTAAAATTAAAAGAAATAGAAGATTTTTTTCAAAGCATAACTTGCCAAATTATTGGATTAGATATGACAAAAGAAGAAAATCAAAGCAAAGTCAGAATAACATGGCCACAAAATGGAGCACCTTCATGGAAAATTAATGAAGATGTTATTTTTTTGCGCGTAACACCAATTGATGATAAGGTCGCAAGAACGCTAAATATAATCTATGACACAAACAGTGTAGATGATGATTTTTTAACAAAGAAGACAGGTTATACAAGGGTTCATAAAATAGATTTTTCACTTTATGGTCCCAATTCTTATGATAATGCTGATTTGATAAGATATTCTCTTTTAGATCCTCATTTATTAAAAGAAAAATTCAGAGAAAATAATTTAGCTGTAATACCAGATATTCCAATGCCAGTTAGGGTGCCAGAACTTTACAACGGCCAATGGTGGGATAGGTCGGATTTTTCAGCAATGTTTAATGAAGGCGTAATAAGAGAACAACAGACACCATTTATCAAGTCTGTAGAGATTAAATTAGCCACAGAAAAGAAAACAATTGATATTCCAATAGATAAAAATTGATAGGGAGATGATAGAATGGCAACATTACCACTTAATGAAGTTGTAGATGTAAATGTGAGTGTTGGCCCTGTTAGCAAAGTTAGAACTAGTTTCAACCTTGGGTTAATAGTAGGTAAAAGTGAAATTATTGATGTAGCTACAAGGGTTAAAAGTTATTCAAAACTTGCTGATATGACAGCAGATAAATGGACAGAAGACCATCCAGAATATTTGGCGGCACAAATATATTTTTCACAAACTCCAAAGCCTACTAAGGTTGTAGTTGGTAGGTGGGATTCAGCTAATAGTGAAACAGCAGTACAAGCTGTTACGGCATGCAGAGAAGCTAATAGTGAATGGTATGCATGTACAGTATGCAGTGCAACAAAAACTGAAATTGAAGCAGTATCAAAATATATTGATTCATGTGATCCGGCAAGTGCATATTTTGCAACAACAGCAGATACAGATGTTTTGTCTGGTGAAGAAGGTAATATTTTAGAAACATTAAAAAAGAATAATGTCCATAGAACGTTATCACAATATTCCACTAAAACAGAGGATGCAGTAGCAGCTATTATGGGATTTGCTATGGCAGCTAATACACAGGCTAATAATTCGGCTTATACATTGAAATTTAAGCAAGAAGCAGGAGTTGCGACAGAAGATCTTACAGCTACTCAATTAACAATAATAAAAAATAATAATGGAAATGTTTATGTTAATAGAGGGTCTGTATATAATATGTTTGAAAATGGAGTTACAGCAGATGGTACACCTTTTGATGAAATTTTAGGACTAGATGTACTTACTAATAATATTCAAGCTGCAGCTTTAAATTCATTGCAATCAAATTCTAAAATAGCACAAACAGATGATGGAATTGCATTACTAATAAATAATCTTACTGCAGCATTAGAAAAATCAAGGACAACTGGTTTTATAACTGGTGGTACTTGGAATGCAGCAAGCATTTTAACAGTAAACACAGGTGATGAATTGCCTAGAGGTTATAAGATAATCGCTGATAGTATTGCAAATCAAACTCAAGCAGATAGAGAGGCTAGAAAAGCACCTCCAATTTATATATTAGTTAAACTAGCAGGTGCAATTGAATATGTCTCTATTAATTTATATGTGAATAGGTAGGAAGGAGATAAGCAAATGTATGATGTTTACAGTTTTAATGATGTAACTTGTTCGTTTTCTCATGAGAATGTGGGTTCTAAATCAACTACCGGAGCTGGTACTGGTAGCATAGCAGTTTCTCAAGCAACTACTAAGACTGAACATAATGTTTCAGCAGATGGGAGAGTAATGATCTCTAAAGTTGCTGGCGACAATGGAACAGTAGCGGTTAACGTTCAACAAACATCAGAGATTCATCAATGGTTACAAAAATCTTGGTATAACTATATTAATGGTTCAGGATCAACAACAGCTGATTGGGCAGCTATGGCAATCACTATTAAAGATAACAATTCAGATTTTACTATAACATGTACAGGAGTATCACCTGAAAAGCCAGCAGATATTCCATACCAGGCGCAAGGGCAAATGGTTACATGGAATCTAATGGCTGCAGAGATAACTAGAGAATAAGAAAGGAGCGTTAATCAATGGATATTCCAGAAAAAACAAAACAAATTGATGTAGATGGACGTACGTTTTTATTAAATAAAATGGATGCTCAGACAGGATCACTTATGTTGCTAAAACTTTTAAAAATACTAAAGCCACTTTTTAAAAACATAAATACAAAAACTTTGGATATTAATTTAGAGGATTTGAATTTAGAAGATTTAATAGATGGATTAACAGATTTACCGGAAAAAGACTTTAAATATATCCAGCAGAATGCATTAAAAGTAGTTCAAGAAATATTACCAGGTGGCAAGCCATTTATTTTAAATCAATATGGAGAATTTGAAGCTTTGAACATATCAGACAACGTTGGATTAACAATGAATCTTACAATTCAAAGTTTATTCTTTAACTTAAAAAATTTTTTTCCAGAAAGCCTCTTGAAATCTCTGACAGCCAAATTGAATATATCCCAGCAGAATTAAAAAATATTGATGCTTTTTTATATGCACCAGTAATTGCGGGGATGTGGCGACAACATGAATTGTGGGATGGGACATACACTTTAGATGATCTATTAGATGCTCATGAGTTGTTAGAAGTGACGGAAGAAAATAAAAGAAGAGCGTATGAAGCTTCAAGGAAAGAAGGGGGTGTGTAGAGAGGATGGCTACTATTGATTTAATTAAAAGTTATCTAGTTGGTATCGGGTTTAAAGTAGATGAAGATTCGTTTAATAAAGCCAATTCATCTATGGATAACGCAGAACAAAATATTAAAAAATTTAATGAAAGTAACCAAAAAGGTTTTTCGGAGTCTAGTGAAACTCTGAGAGATCTTTTTTCTTTATTCAATACTTTTAGCCGAGGCGTTAGTGAATTAACACCAGGGTTAAGAACTCCTTTTCAAAATATGATTAATGACATTCTAGTATTAGTTAAATTGTATTCTAAGTTTAATGAGCAAATCAAGAAGAAAGCTGATAATAGTAATATCAAAACATCTAATGCAGAGACTAAAGGACCTACAGCCAATCAAAATACTTCAGAATCTGGAGCTAAAGGGCTGGCCACTATCCCTAAAAATGAATTACAGAATGTAAATTTAGTAGAACAAGTTTTAAACGCAAAGAATGCAACTAAAGAATTGGCAGAAGAAGGTACAGCTAATATAGTGAAATTTTCTCTTAGTGCAGTTACCAAGTTCGCTCTAGTTGGTACAGCTATTGTTGGAGTAGTTGCAGGAATAGCAAAGTTAGTTTCGGGAATTTCAAATTTAGCAAAGCAAGATATAGAAAATGAGAAACTTTCGCGGCAACTATGGACCACAAAAGAGAATGCTAAAGAAGTAGATATGGCAATGAAAACATTAGGTGTATCTATGCAGGATCTATGGCTAAGTCCTACTTTGCTAAAGCAATTCAACCAATTAAGGCAAGATTCTAAAGAACTAAAATTACCAAGAGAATACACCGATAATTTAAAAGTCATTCAAGGTATCGGTTTGGAGTTTTCTAGATTGAAACAATTAGGAAGTTTAGCTTTTCAATGGATAGGAAATTATATTCTTAAATATGCAGCAGGACCATTGAATGATTTAAGAGAAACTGTAAGAAGTTTTAATGAATGGATTATTAAAAATATTCCTAATGCGGGTAAAGTTATTGGTGAAATAGTAGGAGTCTTAATAAAGATAGTGGCTATAATACTAAAAATAGGAGTTGCACTATTCAAATTAGCTTCACCGATATTCGGAATTATAAAATTAATAGGCCAGATTAATGAAGAGTTTGACAAACTTCCTGAGCCGACTAAAAAGACAATAAAATCGATTATAGCAATACTTGTACTGTTAACATCTCCTTTATTATTAATACTTGCACTTTTAGATGATGTTATGACTTATTTCAAAGGTGGAAAGTCTGTAACAGGCACATTTTTAGATAAATTAGGAAAAGGCGCAGCTTATCTAGAAGAAAAGGTCAGGAATTTAATAGCTTATCTTAAAGAGTTGAAAAAAGAAATAATGAATAGCTCATTTGTAAAAGGTGTTCAAGGTGCTCTAGGAAGTATAAAAGCCGTATTTAATGATCCTTCAAAAAATGATAATTTGAAGAACGCACTAAGTAATGCAAATGCAAATGTTAATAATTTTTCTAATACTAATATGAATAATAAAGTTTCAAATTATACTACTTCAAGTATAAGAAACGAATCTAATTCATCAACTACAACACAAAATTCACACAATAGTATAAAAAATGACAACAAAATTTATGTGTATAGTGGAAATGATGCTAATGTAACTGCAAAAACTGTAAATAAAAATCTTAATGGAATAACATTAAGAAGTTTACAAGGAGGTTATTAAAATGGCGCAGGAAATATTTAAGACATATTTTGAAACAGCGCAAGGAAATTATTTGTTTGATGCTTATTTTAATATAGACCATGAAAGTACATTATCTATAACGGAACATCCAGTTCAAACAGGAGCTAATGTAGCAGACCATGCATTTATGCAACCTAATATATTGAGTTTTGAAATTGGAATGTCTGATGTAATGATTGATGTAACATATGGAGGGTTCCAAAGCTTTTCAAATGATTCAGCTAGTAGATCAGTAAATGCTTATAAAATACTAAGGCAGTTGCAATCTGATAGAATAATGATTAATGTTTATACAAAGTTATGGAATTATACAAATATGCTTATAGAATCTCTATCTGCATCTGATTCAAATGAGACAGCATATGCATTAAAAGCAAATGTGACACTAAAAGAATTGTTAGTTGCTACTGTTACTACAGTTAAAATCTCAGAAAGACCACAAAAGACAGATTTAACAAATGAGGGTGAGCAAAAGGTGCAAGAGGCAAGCGCATTAGCTAGTTTCCTTGATTAAAAGGAGGGAATTTAATTGTATATATTACCTGTAACATCAAATCCTAATCAAACTTTTACAAGTACAATACCTGTAGATAGTGGTTCAATAAGATTTAATTTTTTCCTTAGGTATAATACAGAATCCGGCTGTTGGGTGCTAGACATTTTAGATTCTAGTAATAACGGCTTAGTTTCAGGAATTAATTTAGTTACTGGAGTAAATCTGTTAGAGCAATATAGCTATTTAAAATTGGGCTCATTGAGATTAATAAAAGTGGACACATCTTTGACAGATGATTTACCTACTGAATATAATCTCGGAACTAGTTTTGTTATTGTATGGGGGGATACAGTATAAGGAATCAATCGAATATTATATAATGTAAGGAGGACAGAATATGGAAAACAATAGCATAGAGGTTGCACAGAAACAACCTCAAGTTAGAAATTATTGTTTTGAGCTAGCTGTTAATGAATTGCAAGAAGTTTTAGTTAAACATAATATATATCTAGCTCAATTTGATCAAGTAATATCACAATTACATGCTAAAATTATGCGCGAGAGCAAAATTCAAAAAGAAAAGTTGCTTGTTTAAGTTATTTAATGTAAAATTATGTTATAAAATAGCAATAGGGGGAGAGACAATGTATTGCAGGGAATGTGGAGAAATGTATTTTAATGATAAAGCTGTAATTTGTGTTAAATGTGGCGTAGAAAAAGGTAAAGGAAAAAAATATTGTCCTGAATGTGGAAATTCAATTCCTAATCCTAAATCAGAAGTATGTTTAAGTTGTGGAGTTTCTTTAAAAAGAGAACGGGAAATACAAACAACGCAAACTAGTTCGAATCCCAAATCAAAAGTTGCAGCCGCATTGTTTGCATTCTTTTTAGGTACTATAGGTATACATAGATTTTATTTAGGGTATACTGTTTTAGGAATTATATATATAGTGTTATTCATTTTAGGATTTCTTACATTGGGAATAACATGGATAATTGCTGGGATATGGGCATTTATAGAATTTATATTAATATTATGCGGAGTAATAAAAGACGTAAATGGAGATCCATTATCATAAAACAAAACTAATTAAAAGACTTTGATATTGTATTAAAGTCTTTTTTGTATGTATAAAGAGAGGTGATATGTTGAGTACGCAAGAAACTGTATGGAAATATTTAAGATCAAAAGGGGTACCAGAGAATAGTACAGCCGCAATAATGGGGAATATTCAACAAGAAAGTGAGTTCAATCCAAATGCAGTTGAAGTCGGTGGAGATGGATTTGGGCTAATTCAATGGTCGTATGATAGAAAAATACAACTTAAGGCATATGGAACTGATTTAATACATCAATTAGAATTTTTTTGGTCAGAATTAACAGGAGAAAATACAAGTGTAACCGGAGCCGAATACCAATGGTACGAAAACGATAAGTATTTTTCGCATAGTGAGTTTATGGCAGGCAGTGGAAGTATAGATAGATTGGCAGAAGCGTTTTGTGTATGTTTTGAAAGAGCAAACGCACAATTAGCAAATTTAAGCAATAGAATAACTTGGGCAAACAAGTATTACAGTCAATTTACAGGAACAATAGGAGATAGTGCTAATAGTAATTCTGAACAATTAACCATTGAAGCAACCAATTATCAAGTTATCGCCAATAGTGAGAAAAAAGGAGATATCTTTTTTGGAAGAAGATACAGGATAACAGTTGTTGATAATTCGGGTAATGCCTTAGATGTTTCAGATTTACATTGCACATTCAATATAGAAAAAACTATATTAATGCAACCTAATTCAAGTGTTATTGCTATTTATAATTTGAACGCAGTTACTGAGAATAAGATTATGATGTCTGGAGTTAGAGTAACAGTAGAAGCAGGTTATGAAGGATCACAATTTGGATTAATATTTGATGGCGATATTCTTCAAACAATTAGAGAAAAGGAAAATGGTAATACCTATAAGCTAACAATAGTGGCTTTAGATTCAGATAGAGCTATAAACTTTGAGATCGCTAATTACTCTATAGCTAGAGGACAAACTGCAAGAGATATAATTGAACATATAGCAAGCAAAGCAAGTACTCCTATTCCACTTGGAAGTATTTCTGATAAATTAAAAAATAGAACATTAACAAGAGGAAAAGTAATGTTTGGGAAAATAAGTGATTATATACAACAGATAGCTGAAAGTTATGACTTACATTTTTATATGGATAATGGTGAATTAAATCTAGTAAGCATGGATGAGTTACCAGATGGAGAAATATTTGAATTGAATCCAAGTTCTGGCCTTATAGGAGTACCTTCACAAACAGATTATGGATTAACAGGACAATGCTTATTAAATCCTCAAATTAAGCTTAATAGCCTTATTCATATAAATAATAGTTTGGTTAGAGCTAAGCAGATTGAAATTAATAGCAATAATTCTGCACCGAGTGTTTCAACGACTAGTACTAACAGTAGCGAAAATATGCCAAGCGTAAATAGTTCAAGACAAGCTATTATCGCGGAAGCTAAGAAAATATGCGATGATCCTAATGTTAGATATAGTCAAGAAAAGAGAGGACAGACAATAGGAGGAATAACATATTACGATTGTTCTTTGTTTGTAAAACATTGTTATGGAGTAGCAGGATTAGACATATTAGATATAACAACAAATCAATGGCAGCAAGTAAAAGCTCAAGGGCTATATAATATAGATCTTCAAGCTGCAATTGCTGGAGATATTGTATTTTGGTTTGATGGAGATGGCACATGTTATCATGTGGCTATATATGGAGGTAACAACGATATATATGCAGCAAGAACAGCTAATAAAACAGGTGATGAACAAGTATCTTATGGTCCTATTTATGGCGACTATGTTATAGGAAGACCAAGACCACTCATAGATGTAGATGGTGGAGAATTACCAAGTGCAAATAATGATACAAATTCTAATACAAATAATTCTCAAACTTTATTTAGATCACTTGATAAAGATGGAATCTATCGTATTATAGCTATGACGTATCAAGGCGATACAAGAGGAAATGATTGGTATATAAATTTTCAAACAATTACTCAAGAAGGTGGAGTAATTCCATCAGTTGCAAGTTAAGGAGTGAATACTTTGAGTAGAAATATAAAAGAGATAATTATATCTAATAATGATTCAGAGAAGGATAAAGCATTAGCAAAGTCAATAAAGAATGTAATTAGAGTTTCTATTCCTGGGATAATTCAAAGTTTTGATGCAAAAACTCAAACTTGCACAGTACAACCTTGTATAAGGGAAAAGGTTATTGGCTCTGACTATTCTACTTCATGGAAGGACTTGCCTTTATTGCTTGATGTACCAATTGTCATTCCTCGTGCTGGAAATTTTATTTTAACATTGCCAATAAAACAAGGTGATGAATGTCTTATAATATTTTCTGATATGTGTATAGATGGATGGCTTAGTTTGGGTGAAATTCAAAATCAGCTTGAAAAAAGAAGACATGATCTTTCAGACTGTTTTGCAATTTTAGGAACATATTCACAGCCTAATGTGATATCAAATTATTCTACAGATTCAGCCCAATTAAGAAATTTAGCTGGAACTCAATATATAGAAGTGAAAGATAGCGAGATTAATATAGTTGGAAATTTAAAAATAAATGGAGAAAATTATCAAGCACCTTAAAGGTGTTATTTTTATGCCTTTTTTTTAGGGGGGATATAATGAAATACCGCAAATTAGATGTTAATGGAGATTACACTTTTGGAAAAGGCCAACAATGTCTTACCTATGGAACTTATGCAGTGGCTCAAGCAATAAAAACACGTATGAAGCTTTTAAAAAATGAATGGTTTGAAGATTTAGAGGAAGGACTTCCACTGTTTCAGCAGATATTAGGAGTTAGAGGTACTGGAGATAATGTGACAATAGTTGATTCTCTTATAAAATCAAGGATTTTAGGAACTACTGACGTAAGAGGAATAGATAATTTTTCAAGCACTTACGATTCAAGTTCAAGGCAATATTCATACACCGCTACAGTTAACACAAAATATGGAGCTATTACAGTCTCCGATTCTTTATAGAAAGGATGTGGTTAAATGTCTTATATAACACCTGGTATTAATGATGCTGGAATTCATATTCCTACGTATGCGGATATTAGAGACAGCTTAATTTCAAGCGCTCAAAAAATTTGGGGTTCAGATATATATTTAGGGGCAGACTCGCAAGATTATCAGTGGATAGCCACTGTAAGTGAAAAAATATATGATGCCTTTCAATTAGCTGTAGATGTTTATAATAACAAAAGTCCTGTTACAGCATTAACAAATGCTCTAGATTCATTAGTAAAAATTAATGGAATAAAGAGGCAAGCTGCTACTTATAGCACAGTACCAGTAACTATTACTGGCATACCAGGAACACCAATAAGAAATGGTATTGTATTAGATATTGGCAATATTAAATGGGATTTACCAGACATAGTAACAATTCCTGAAGAAGGAAATATAACAGTTATTGCTACATGTGAAATAGCGGGTCCTATTGTAGCTAATGTAGGTGAAATAACAGGTATATATAATCCTGTTTATGGTTGGAAGGGTGCTTATAATCAAGAAAGTGCAACTTTAGGTTCGGAAATTGAAAGCAATAGTAAATTAAGAAAAAGGCAATCTACAAGCACAGCACAACCAAGTAAAACAGTGCTGGAAGGAACAAAAGGTGCCGTAGCAAATGTCGCTGGAGTTACAAGGTCAGAAGTATATGAAAATGACACAAATGTTGTGGATTCTAGAGGATTACCGCCACATTCTATTACAGCTGTAGTTGAAAATGGTGATAACGAAGATATTGCTAAAGCTATTTTTGCGCATAAAGGGCCTGGATGTTATACAAATGGTGATATAGAAATTGAAGTTACAGATTCGGCTGGTGAAATTACCCCAATAAGATTTTTTAGAATTGAATATGTAGATATAGATGTGGTTGTAAATGTTAAGGCCTTAAGAAATTATACAACAAATACAACAAGTACTATTAAAAATAACATTGGAACTTATCTTAATTCATTAGGAATAGGCTCAAATTTAGACATATCTGCTTTATGGGGAATTGCTTTACAGGCTAATGCTGATTTAACAAATCCAACATTTTCAATAACAGGCCTAACAGCAGCTAGACATGGAGGAACGCAAGGAACCAATGAAATAGATTTGAGTTTTAAAGAAATAACAAGAGGCGATGTTAATTACATTACCATTAATGTGACATAGAGGTGGTTAAATGGCTATAGATAGTTATTTAGATAATATAACATCCCAACATAGAGATAAACCTAACTTCATAGCGTGGCTATCATCGAATTTAAATATAATAGATGATATTTATAATGTATTAAAAGGTATGGACGAAGCTTTTGATATAGATAATGCAATTGGAAATCAATTAGATACATTAGGAGTAATAATAGGAAGAGAAAGGGCTTTAACATTTCAACCTTTGAATGGCTTTGATCCTGTTTTAACAGATGATTACTATAGATTAGTATTAAAAGCTAAAATTGCATTTAATATGTGGGACGGAACAATACCGTCAATGTATGAAATTTGGAGTAATATCTTTGGAGATGATCCTGATTTGAGTTTACAAATTAAAGATAATCAGGATATGAGCTTCAATGTCTATATAACAGGATATGCAGACCAAATACAACAGGACTTGGTACAGCATGGGTATATTGTTCCGAAGCCTCAAGGGGTCAAGGTTAACTATATTGGGCGTTCTAAAATTCCGTTCAAGCCTTATTCGGCTATGAAAGTTACGGTTTCCAAAGTTGAAACTATAAATACGAATTGGGATCCAGCAGAAAAAATTCATGCAAATTCTTATATTGCTATGAAAGTAGGAATTATAAAAACCGAGGTGATTAAAACGGGACAGCCTGAGGATGTAATTTGGGAAGCGTTAAAAGCAACTGAGCCTACATGGTCTGATAAGCAAAATTATTCATGGTCAGATACTAAAACTTATTAAGGAAGGTGAAGCGATGCAGTATTCAACTAACTTTGGATTTAAAATGCCTGAAGACACTGACAAAGTAAATCAAGAGGATTTTAATTATAATTCCAAGATTATTGATAAAAAACTTATACAAGCACAACAAACACTTGAATTGGTGGATATCTTAATAAAAGGTTCAAAAGTAGTAGATGAGGGTGGAAATTATCTTGTAGATGAAAATGGTAACTATATCGTTAGCTAATAAGGAGGAATGAAAATGGCAGAGTTAAAAATAAGCGATTATATAGATGTAGATAGCATAGATGGAACAGAACTTATTCTTGTAAGTAAGGATGGATCATACAGAAAAACAACAATAGAAGAAATAAGAAATTTAGCAAGTGATATAGCTAATACAGCCTTAGCAGATTTACTTAATAAAGCTGCAAGTGCTCACGATGTAAAAAATATATTAAATGCAATCAATAATAATTTCGAAAATCTTAATGCGCAATTGTCAGATTTGACGAACAAAGTATATGAAAGAAAATTTAACCCTAAATTTATGCACACACTTCATATTGGGCAACCACAGGATAATTTAGGGAATATATGGATAGAAGATAATGAAACTACACAATCATATTTAAACGGTTTATCAAACATGCACCTTGATGGTCTAAACATATGTGTAAATATTGCTTATAACAAAAACATAAGTTCACTATATCAAGTAGAGAGCAATGAAAAAATTATTGATACTATAAATAAATGCAATATATTAAATATAAAAGTAAATTGCATTAAATGCCATTTATCAAAAATTAAAATTAGTGATATAGATTCTATGACGTATAGCACTTTTTTTAGTACCTATAAATCAATATTGATTTCATTAGCTAATAATCTACATTTATACAATATTCCTTATTTTATAGTATTTAATGAGTATAATCTTGTTTATAATTATCTAAATACCGCAAATTTATCACCCACATTAGACATAATAAATTCTATAAAAGCTATCGGTTATAAAACTGGAATATCTCCTGGTGGGATAAATGATGCCTTTTCTATAAGCGATTCAATTTTAGAAGCTTGTGATATTATGTGTTTAAACTACTACCCTTCAGTTGGAAATAAAGGAAGTTTAACAACTTTGAGAGAAGTAGAAGAAGCTATTGTGTCTGGTGGTATCAATGAATTTATCAACATGGTTAAACTAAAATTCCCAAATAAACCAATAATAATAAGCGAGACAGGGCTAATGGATTATTGGAAATCACTAGAGTTTCCTTCATGGTATAATTTTGAAGAATCGGATAAAATTAAAACCAACGGAAAGGTAATAAGTTTATACTTACAGGGATTATTTAATGCTTTAAATGACTTAGATATATCTGAAGTTTGGTGGTGGTTTAATTTATATAATAGTTATGAAAGTGTCATTAATACTTTTGATGAATATTTGAAGGGAGGTATGTAAAATGAATAGTGTTAATGTGAACGATGATGCATTTACAAACCTTATAACAATTGGCAGTGAGCTTGGGAAATACGCTAAGATAATATCGTTTAAGAAGGAAGATTATATTGATGGAATAAATGATTTATTAGCAAAAGTTAGAGTATTTTTAGATATAACTCAAAACGAAATTATTTTTAATATAATACGTGTTAATGATACAATTAATATTGTTATTATAAAAAATGATTTAGAACTAGGTATTGCCTTTGCTGAAAGTACAACAGAATATATAATTTATGCTTATAGCACTATGGTAAATACAAGAATAGGGGTACAGGTTCTATATGCTCAAAATAAATCATACTTAAATTTATATTCGGGACAAAAACATAATATTTCTCCAAGTGATATTGTTCAAAAAAATATATTAGATTGTAGGCTAAACGTTTATCACAAAACAGAAACCAGAACATACTATTACTGGTTTAGAGCATTCGATATTGATATTGTTAATCTTAATGCTAATCATTTTACGGGGGTTATTAATTTCCAGCATAAATTTGATTCGACACTTTATGGTGGAAAAATATTTGTAGATATAAAGGGTACAACACCTACTATTTTATTAAGTGGAATCTATACATGTGCTTTAGACAAAACTATATTTAATATTGGAGTAGTCATAAATGGAGATGGAACTTTAAGTGTATACTTTCAAAATACAAAAACTGGAACAAATATTGATTGGTGTTTTGAAAAACTACCAGATGATATTATGTTGGTAAATAAAATAAAAATTTATGATAAACACGTAGGACAGTATAGTATACCCGATGGAACGCATGGTACAGTATTATTATTAAATTAATGAGAGATGGGTATTAAAATGGCATTAAGTATAAATAAAGAAATAGATTTAGTATATGCAGGTGTTTTTAATAATATAGAATTATTAAAAACGCTTAATAATACTTTACAGATGTGATTACAAAAACTATAACCGTAACTAATATATATATAACTAAAATTGAAGGTAATGGTGAAAATATAACTATAGACGTAGCCTTTTATAATCAAAAAAAATGGTAATACTATTATTCCTAATATGTCGTATAGCTTTATTCCAAATATAACGGACACATCTCTAAACTTCATTAAACAAGGCTACGAATACTTGAAGCATCTTGATTAATACAGAAATGCAATTGATTTACTAGATGAGGGACAAAGAGCTTAGTTTGTTCACAATAGGAAACAGGGATGCAGTATTAAGAAACTAAGAATGGAGGTATGAAGCATGACAGGTAAAGATTTAATTAAGAAAATCAAAGAACTTGGAGTTGAAAAAGAAGTTGTATTTTCAGAAGATTATATGAGAATACAACTTCAAGATGTTAAGATAGAAAATAATAAAATAGTCTTAAGGTAAATAGGATGTAGTAAAATAAAAATTTTAAAAGCAATAAAAGAGGACTAGCAATAGTCTTTTTTTGTTGCCTATTTTAATAAAGAAAGGAAGATGTAAATGGCTAATTTTAATAGCATGATTCTTACAAATAAAGGGCAAGTTTTATATGCTAAAGGCCAAGCTGGTAAAGTAATAAATTTCACTAAAATAGCTGTTGGAATAGGTGATGTTGGAAATACAGATCCACAAACTCTAACAGATTTAGTTAGTAAAAAATTTGATATAGCAATACAATCCAAAGCAGTTAATACATTAGAAAAAGTAGCTATAATTAGTGGGACTTTAACAAATGAGAACATGACAGAGAGCGTTTATATTCAGGAAATAGGGCTATATGCACTTGATCCTGATGATGGAGAAATTCTTTATTCTTACGCAAGTGCTGGGGAATATGGAGACTATACTTCGCCAGCTTCAAACGGTCCATACGCATGGAACTATCAAGTTTATGCAGCTATAGGTAATGCGGCTAATGTGACTGTTACATTAAGCAATTTGCAGTATGATACAAGCGTTATTAATTCGAATACAACATTTTCAATTATAAAAGGAACTACTCAAAAAGAAATAAATAAGAGCATAGATAATAAATTCAAAATTTATCCAACTACTAATGACGGGAATATTTATACAATTACAAACACAGATATTGATTCTTTAACAGATGGTTATCCACTAAAAGTAAGATTTAATGCAGCTAGCACAGGTAATTCGACACTAATAGTTAATAACTCAAGTGCAATGGATATAGTAGATTATTTCGGTAATAAAGTCTCAAATATACGGAAGGATTTAATTGCTAATGTTATCTATGATGCTAAGAATTCAAATTTTCAATTGTTGGGTAAAGGAGGTGAGGGGGATGCAACCGAAGATCAAGTTTTATTAGGGAAAAAGGTAACTGTAAATAGTGGAGTTATAACAGGTAAAATGCCTGATAATAATAAACCAAGTACAAATTTACCTATAAACGGAACTTATACAATACCAAAAGGGTATCATCCAGGTACAGAAGTTGTTACCCAAGACATTCCGACAAAATCAGCAGAAACAATAATACCAGGGACTACAGATAAAACAATTGCTGCAGGACAATATCTTTCAGAAGTGCAAACAATCAAAGGAGATTCTCACTTGACTCCAGAAAATATAGTAGCTAATGTACAAATGTTTGGTGTTACAGGAACAGCAAGAGGCTCTAGGGAAGCATCAGGAACACTCGCAACAAATGTATCTTCACAAACTATCACTTTAGGGAATAGACCTAAAGTTGTATTTGTTTATACTTATTTATTAGAATCAAGCTCTGAAAATACTCATGAATCAAACTATAATATAGTAACGGATTATTGGAAAATGTATTTTTCAGATGATCATGCAGGGAATCATGGTGGAATGGATACTTCTAATATAATTTTGACCGATACAGGGTTTACATTTAACGGAAATTTAAATCCTAGTGATGGTGAAAGTGGTAGCTGGAGAGCTTATTATTAAGATCAAGGAGGAATTATTTTATGAAAACACTAGTTATTTATGATAATACAGGATATATATTTTTTCAATTAACATCAGATAAGAACAGAATACCTGAAGGAGGTATTCAATATTTAGAGGATGAAGTTCCAACAGGAAAAAGAATAGTAGGAATTGATGTTTCTGTAACACCAAATACACCAATATATGAAGATATTCCAAAAACAGATATGGAAAAATTACAAGAGAAGGTAGAAGATTTGATACAGGCTAATGCAGAATTAACAAGTATAGTAGCAATGGAAACTCCACATGCTTAATATAATAAATTTAATTTTAAGGAGAGTGTTTAGAATGCAATTCAATAAAAACAGTGGATGTGTAAAGGTATGGGTTACTTTAATAGTAGGAGGTACCTATGAATATAAAGATGTTCCGAACCTTTTAAATTTACAAGAACAAGTAAAATTAGTTCTTGTTGATATGGGAGCTATGGAAAATACAGTGACAGAAAGTACTGCGTCATAGAAAATTCAGACTAATAAAATAATAAAAGTAATAGATCAGCACCGATGAGGTGTTTTTTTATTGTCTATATTTGTTGTTAATTATTATGAAACAAGGCAGGTGTAATGTGGAAGATGTAATAAAATATTTTAAAACAGCAACAGCAATAATAGGGACTATATTTACTTGGCTATTTGGAGCTTGGGATACACCATTAGGTGTATTAGTAACATTTATGGCTTTAGACTATGCGACGGGAGTATTAAGAGGATACGTGAATAAAGAATTGAGTTCTGATAAAGGGCTTAAAGGAATAGCCAGAAAAGTAGTTATATTTGCAGTATTAATTGTAGCAGTGTTATTAGATAGATTGCTTAATTCAGGAACTTGGGTATTTAGAACGATGACTTGCTATTTTTACATAGCGAATGAAGGACTGAGTTTGATAGAAAATGCAATAGGTTTAGGAGCTCCAGCTCCAGAAGGTTTGAAAGATGCATTAGCACAATTAAAAGACGGTGAGAAAAAAGAAATTAAAGAGTAGCCTTTTACGGTTGCTCTTTTTTAGTAATTAAAATTTAGAAAGAAGGAATTTAAAATGATAAAGTCATTAGTAAAAATCTTAGTTAAATTATTCGAGGCAAAATTAGAAAAGGCAGGAATAGAAACAACAATATTAAAGAATAGAAATTATTTCGTAGAAGCTAAAAAGGTTTGGAGCGCGCTTGATGAAAATGAGAGAATTTCTAAAACTATAGAAGAAAAAATGGTTTCTAAGATAGATCAATTCAACGAATCATTATTAAAAAAGTTTCCTGAACTATCTCAAAAAGACATTGATGATTTACGCCAAGCTATTGGTGGTGCAGTTAATGCTGGTAAGGAAGCAGTACTAGATAATTCTACAATTATAAAAGAATTACAAGAATCAAATGCTAAATTACAAGCAGAAAATGCAAGTCTAAAAGATCAACTAAGCAAATTTCAATCGCTTGCAGCAGCAACAGTAAACACAGATGCACAGCAAACAGTATAAGCATAGTTTTTAGGGTAGCCTTTAGGGTTACTCTTATTTTTATATTTAAAATAAGAAAGGAAGATATAAAATGAAAGGTATAGATATAAGTAATCATAACGGAAATATAAATTTTAACCAGGTAAAAGCAGCAGGAGTAGAAGCTGTTTATATTAAAGCTACGGAAGGAACAACTTTTAAAGATAGTTATTTAGACACCAATTATTCAAATGCGCATTACTCAGGATTAAAAACAGGATTCTATCATTTCTTAGTTGGAACTAGCGAGCCAGAAACTCAGGCTAATAGTTTTTATAATGTTATAAAAGATAAAGCCAGTGATCTTATTCCAATGCTAGATGTAGAAACTAATTTTGATGGATTAATGGATTATATATTAAGATTTATTGCTAAATTTAAAGAGTTATCAAACATGCAAATTGGCATTTATACTTATACTAGTTTTATGGAGAACTTAGATAATAGAATTGCTGATTATCCATTATGGGAAGCTAATTACAACAATACTCCATGGCAATTAAATTCTAATTTCTTTACTAATAGAGTGGGGCACCAATATAGCGAAACAGGCTCTGTAAGTGGAATAAATACTGATTGTGATATGAATGAATTTAATGAAGGAATATTAAATAAAACTAGTGGATATATAATTACTAACTATTTACCTAATGGTTATCAAGGTGATAATACTTTTAATGGTGTTGATGCTGATTATGTACTCCAATATTTTAAAGATGTTAGGTGTTATTTTAGAGGAAATGAAAAAGGGGTATGGATAGAAACTCAAAACTTGCCTATGAGCAAATGTTTAGAATTAAAGGAGACATTAGGAAGTTGGTTTTATTCTATAGGATAGTGATAATTTAATATATAAAAGTGTCAAGGGTATAGATTAATTTCTATACCCTTTATTTTTGCATATAATTAATACACGTTTATGAATTATTCGTAAATAGAATACACGTGTATTGACAAATAAAAATAGATGTATTATATTTATATTATCAATTAGGAGGTGATTTTACGGAATTAAAAGATATAAAAACAATACAAGAGGTGGCAGATGAATATAATATTTCTCGTCAAACACTGCATGGTAGGCTAAAAAATTTGCAAGAAGGAATAGAATACAGGAGACTAGGAGAAAGGCAACCAATATTATTATCGCCTGAAGGTGTAAAGAAAATAGTTAAATCCACAATAGAAGATTATGAAAACATGAGCAAAGAAGAGCTAATCAATATTATTAAAGAAGGAAATAAAAGAAAATAATAAAAGGCAGCAGCCGAAGCTACTACCTAATCCATTTTGCAAAATTAGTATAGCATAGGCGGCTCCTAAAAATCAAGGGAGTTGATATTATGAATGTAGATAAATTAAAAGATAAGTTACTAAAAGGAACATTTTTTTATTATAGAGATAGCTTGTACGTAAAGGGTGATATATACAATGTTGTAAGCTATGATGATGGAGAATTAGAGATATTTTTTAAAGGTGGAATAGTAGGCGTATATAAAGACAAATTAAAAACAATAAGAAGGCCAGGGAATATAATCGAGAAATTTGACTGGTGTTATATATTAAAAGATGAATATGATGAGTGTATTGGATACATCGGAAAGATTGAAGAAATAGCATAAATAAAAAGGGCTAGGGTTAAATTCCTAGCTTTTTTGTTGAGTAAATTATTATTCTATCTATTAGTATGCCATATAGAATTAGAGGGCTTACATCGCCACAGATTGTTAAAACAGCACCCACAATAGCTAGTACCATATAGAAATGAGACTTGCTTGAAATAAAGTCCATAATACACCTCACAATATAATATTATTTTAATTATTACCAATACATGGTAAAATATACGTGAGGTGGTATTGTGGGGGTAAAAAATAAATTAAAAGAAATTAGAATGAAAGACTACATGATGAATCAAAAAGAGTTTTGCAATATGCTCAAAATAAGTCAAAGCACTTATTCTAGTATAGAATCAAATAAGATACAAGGGAATATTGAAAATATATTATCAATAGCTAGAGCACTTAATCGTAAGGTAGAGGAAATATGGTACCTTGAAGATTAGGTGCCTTTTTATTTTGAAAATTATATCGAGTATTAGGAAAAATATTTAATTATAAAATAATTTTCTAAAATTAGGAAATATTTCGAATAGTAGTGCATACATATATAACATAAAGGCGAAGATGAAGCCGATAGGATAAAAAGTTTAAAAAATAGGAGGTCAATATGGAGACAATAGGCACAGATTTTGGCAGTTGTAATCTTAAGACGAGCGAAGGGATAATCATACCTTCAAAAGTTAAAAAGTGTACTAATTTTTTCGGAACTGAGTACTTAGTTGAGCTTGAAGAAGAATCTTACATTATTGGAGAAGGAGAATATGACACTATTTTAGATAAAACTAAAAAGGAAAATTTTTTACCAATGTTATGTGCAGCTTTAGGTATGAGTACAAAAGAACAAGTGGTCAGGGTAGTAGCTGGGTTGCCTATAAATCAGTATAAATCAAAGGCGAAAGAGAAACTTGAGCAGATAATACAAGATAATAGAATGCTTAATTTTAAACTCAATGGTATTGAAAGGCATATTATAATCGAAAATTTTGCGGTTACAGCAGAAGGAATAGCAACTTATTATTCATTGCCTGTAGAACAGAGAAAAGAGCTTAAAGATAAAGATATTATTCTTTTAGACATTGGTGGAAGGACCAGTGACATAGCATTAATAAAAGCTGGTAAAAAAAGAACAATAGGGGAAAGTA
Organism: Candidatus Clostridium helianthi; assembly: GCF_045310795.1. Lineage (NCBI taxonomy): Bacteria > Bacillati > Bacillota > Clostridia > Eubacteriales > Clostridiaceae > Clostridium > Candidatus Clostridium helianthi. The sequence continues at coordinate 4,378 of NZ_JBJIAB010000037.1, read as the reverse complement.
CAAGCCTAGAGATAGGAATGATAAACATCTATAAAGATATTATAAATGAGGTTAACTCAAGATATACTTTAGGGCTAGATATTGAAGATGCAGAATATATCCTAAAACATGGTTTAGAGGTAGATGGAATAAAACAAGAAACACGATTTATAAAAGATATATTATTAAACAATATAAAGAAAGTATTTAAAGAATTAAATGTGTGTTACCCAGTAAGAACGTCGCCTATTTTAGTTACTGGTGGAGGCGGAGAAGCTTTTTTTAAAGCAATTTATAGAAGATATCCAACCGCAAAAATGGTAGATAATCATATGTTTTCTAATGCTATAGGATATAAAAAGGTAGGTGAAAAATTATGGAGAGATTAAGAATTGTAATAGAATTTAGTGGGAAAAAGGAAGAAGAATATAAGTTGTTTCACAATTTGCAAAAACATTCTAATCCGGCAGCTTATATAAAGGATGTTTTATTAGGGCTCGTACCTATACCAGGACAATTTAAACAAGCAGATACAAATGATAATGTAAAAGACGATGCAGATTTTGAAGAAGATTTAATGGATGTTTAGGAGGGATCAATTATGAAAATAAATTTAAGAAAAAACGAAGTAGTCAGGATTAAATTAGATGTTGATACATGTAGTGTAGTAATAAATGATAAAACTTTTACAGAAAAAATATCCGCCTTAGATGTTGCTAGAGTAGGTAAGAAATATGATAAAAAATTTAAAGATAGTTTCATAAGGAATATTTATCAAAGATGCATAGGAATTGGAACTGATGAATACAAAATGTGTGTTGACTACAGTTTTGAAGCGTAAAAATAGCCTACCAGACAGGAAGGTAGACTATCTTTAAGGTCGCTTATAATATAAGCTTATGCAATCACCTATAAAAAGATGAATGTTTTTAAGAATATTTAACAATTAATTTACAAATTAGTGATAGGATGCTAAGAGCAATTAAAATATAGCCACTTCCTATCCAAGTTTTTCTGATTAAGGTTTCTAAATTCATAATGAATTCTCCTTTAGAGTTTTTATTATAAGTATATCCAATCTTCTAGAAATTATAATGGAGGTATTTAAGATGTTAGACCAGTTAGATAATATTTGGAATAGCTGTACAAATTGGCTTGGACATATTTCTAATCAGGCTATAGGGAACGGATTAATTATTATTGGATCACATATGGAAGAAGTTGCTGGGGTACTAATAATGGTTGGCATTCTTTTTTGGATGCTTAAAAATACAAAAGTGTTTCGTTATGGCTGCATAACTTACGCATTAGGGTTGTTAATAGAATTAATTGGGTCAGTAATGGTTAAATAAGGAGTGTAATATGGAAATAAGTATTATTTTAGATAATAAAGTTGTTTATTCTAAAGAATTTAAGAGAATAGCTAAAGAACTAGAACGTGAAAAGACATCCCATGAATTAATAGTTGAAATTGAAAATAAACTAAAAACACTAATGTATAATGAAAAGTTGGTTAAAACTATTTTCTCATTAGCTAATGGTATATTAATCGCTAATTGTAATATCTCTATGGCGAGTGCTAATGACTTAAACACCACAGCAGTAACTATAAGAAAAAGCATAAATCCTATAGTGGAATTAATGGCTAGTTTGGGATACCCATTGACCTACTTTATGTTTGTTGTTGGAATGATGATGATAATTACTGGAAAGAAAAGCAAAGGACTTGAAGTTATGAAGTGGGCTGCTATAGGGTATGTTGGATTGCAAGTTGTACCTTTCTTTTTGGGATTGTTACAAGAAATAGGACATGACCTTAGAAGTTCCTTAGATTAGGTGATACCATGAAAGGATTAAAAATAATACCTCATTCTACATTAGATAATACCAATATTAAAGATTTAGTAAAAGCACTTCATAATCCCATGAGATATATAGAAAGATATAATTTTGATTGTTTAGATAAACTATTAGAAGAAGGCAAGTCGGTTCCGGTGAAAAAATTATTTAGAAGAGGATCCATAAAAAAACTATTAAAAGAAAAAGAAGATACGGACCTATTGGTTTTGCAAAATACATTTATTTATGAAATACAAATAACAAAAGAAAATATAGAATTTTTACTATTGAATAGAGACCTAAATAAGGTAAAGAAAATATATTCAAAATACATTGATAAGATAAAGTTTAACGATAATATAGTAGATTATCAAATTCCAATTAACAATGATGTAAGTGTTGCTGAAATGGTGAATAGAGAACATTTTATGTTTTCATTGAAAACCACAAATAGATCGCTAGAACCATTAAAATATATTCTAGATTTAAAGAGGAATTTGAAAGAAGATGAAATGTTTATATATCAGGTTATAATAGAACCGCTAAATACTGATTGGTGGACAACTTATACAAAAGCATATAAAAGCTTTAAAGATGGAAAGATGCCAAAGAAATTTCAGCTAAAATTAAAGGATATCTTTAATATATTTGGAAATATTACTTTAGATTTAGCATTAGAGTTATTGTATTGTTTTGAAGAAATAATATTTGGAACAGATGGAGTAGAAAAAATAGATACCACAGACGATGACGTAAGTGTTATGAAGAGAGAAAAAGGACTTTCTAACTCAACTATAAGAAAAGGAACTGAAAAAGGTTTTGAAACAGCTATAAGAGGTATAGTATATTCAAAGTCAGAGGCTAGACGGGAATTTTTACTAGAACAATTTAGTAATTGTTTTGGATGCATGGACCTGGATAATAACTTAGTTATGAGAAAAATTAAGAATACAAAAGACAATATGAAGAGAATTGCGAATAGAGAGCTATTTTGGAACCCAATTAATGATTCAAAATTTATATTGAGTGTATCGGAGCTTGAACATTTTCTACAACTGCCTCAGGTTACATTGCAAAAAGAGCTTGGAATAGAAAGATTAGATTTTGCAGAAATAAAGCTTGCTAAAGAGCTATTAGAAGGTTATATTCCTATAGGTCATATTTATGGAGGAAAAGGAATTGCATATTGGAGTAAAATAAAAGATTTACTTTGTTTATCTAAAGCTATAGTAGCGGTAAAAGGTGCAGGAAAATCTAAATACTTTGAAAACTATGTTTATAATGCCTATAAAGGTGGAGATTGTGTTGTTTATTTTGACTATATAGAAAATAATCAAAATGCATTGGAAGTAGCTAAACACATACCTAAAAATGATGTTATTACATTAGATCTAAGCAAAGGATTCACATTTGATTATCCAGAACTAGATATAAATACTATACCAAAAGATGATGAATATAACCGTAATATCAAACGATTTGCCAGTGATTATTGTATGCTAATGGAAAAGTTCATAAATACAATTAACACAGGAGATGCACAGCCTTTGACAGCCAATATGAGGAATATTTTAATTGCTGCATGTAGTTTGACTTTCTTAGCTGGATTTACAGATATGTATTCAATCTACAAAGTTCTTACTAATTATAGATTTAGATATACAGTGGTAAAGAAAGTTAAAGAAATGAAGATCTATCATGATGATGATTTTAGATTTGAGGTTATGAAGTCGCTAGATGTTATGGCTGATAGTAAAAAAGGTAGCAAAACTACTAATACTGTTATAGGGACAAATGACAAAGCTGATAGGGTATTAGATAGGTTTAATGCATTATTAAGAGACAGCAGAACTGAAGAAATGCTTTTAGGTATAGATAGAAATAATGTTAACTTTGTAAATATATTTGAACAAAATAAGGTTGTATTAGTTTTAATGCCTGAAGACTATTTTACCGATTATGAATTAAAAGATATAGTAATGACTTACTTTTTATCTAGAATGAAATTAGCAGGTCAAAAAAGAGCGGCACTTATTAAAGACAGAGAGAAAAGAAAAGTGGTTCATATAATGTTAGATGAAATACATCAATTAGACAACAGTACAAGCCTTATGATTAAAAACATAGCAGAGGATAGAAAATTTAGAACAACATATGTATTTACATGCCAGTTTTTAAAACAGTTCGGAAGGCTGTGGGATGCAGTTAAAGGGACGGGGTGTAATTTCATGTTATTAGCTGGATGTGAAAAAGAGAATTTTACATTATTAAAGGAAGAGATAGGATTTAATTTTGAATTAAATGATTTAATAAAAATGCCAGCATTTCATAGTCTCAATATAGTTAGAGGTAGGGAAAAAACAATAACCACATTTATGAGCAAATTGCCTGAAGAATTAAAATAAGAGCTAGGGAATAATCTTAGCTCTTATGACATATTTGAATTTTTACTATTCGTAGTTATGTATTAAAATTAAATTTTATATACTTTGGATTTCCTTTCTTTTTTCGGAATTTTAATATTTATATTTTTGCATTTAGGTAAATTGAGCATCTGTTC
>NZ_JBJIAB010000036.1:0-60354 GCF_045310795.1 Candidatus Clostridium helianthi | reverse complement strand
TAATACTACAAAGATCAGCTATATCTTGAGTTTATGTTATTATTTTAGTCTCAACATCGCAATCAAGCCAACTCAAATTATGCATTATTTCTGCTATAAAATATGCCGCTAATTCTCTTTCAACAATAAGATAAATATAAATTCTTACTATGATGTAATTCCATTAATTACTTTTGCTTTAAAGTTACTTAATGATAGGCTGGTTCTGTCCATCTTATTTTACCAATCACTTGATCCAGAATCTGAGCTAGATGATGAGTCATCTGAACTTGAACTTGAGTCGCTATCTGACTCCCAACTAGAAGATGATTCATCTGCGCCTGAACTTGAATCATCATCTGATTCCCAACTAGATGATGATTCTTCTGAGCTTGAACTTGAGTCGTCATCTGATCCCCAGCTAGATGATGAACCATCTGAATCTGAGCTTGAATCATCATCTGATTCCCAACTGCTTGTACTATTATCTGAATCCCAATTGCCAGATAAATATACTGAATCGCTACTTGAATCTGATGATGAGTCAGACTCCTTAGAACTGTTGTTATCCAAGCTATTGGAATTATATGATGAAGTGTCCCTATAATGTTCGTTATCATCTCTATATCCATGTTCTTCATGATAATGCTCATCATAATGTTCATGATGGTTACGTGAAGATTCAGATACCATTTCACCTACGATCATACCTTCTATAAAATCATTATTACTATTGTTGTTATTTATTATAGTAGTATTATTTACATGGCCGCCTGAAGGATATGTATCATAATTGTTTGATACATTATCTGATGTCCTTGTTGAGTTATTATTAAAAGCCGAATTATTGTTATTAAAATTAGAAGAAGACTCATTATTGTTTCTATAATCCGAGTCATTTCCATGACTTGAATAATTCTGTTTTGTTTCACTTTTACTTATATTACCTGAATGAAATGAGTTATCATCAGAATCTAAATATGATCCTAAATTATTTTCCTCAGCAAATTTCCTTTTTCTTTCTTCATAATCTTTATTCATTTTATTTTTTATTACTTTAAATAATATTATTGCAATTACTATGATAGCTATTATAATAATAAATATCCCAAAATAATTTGTTTTATGCGATACAGTTTTTGAATAACCATCCTTTACCACTTCAGCTTTGCCAGTATTAACTGCCTTAGTTGTAACTTTTTCATCGAGTGCCTTTCCAACTTTCATAATTCCACTATCAAAATTGTTAGCTTTAAAGTCTGAATTTGGTAATGCTACAATATTAGATATATCTGATTGAGACAAAATGTCATTTGCCTTATCTCCAACTAAAATTTTATTTTTCTTATCACCTATTGATGTTACAAATAAAATGTACTGCTCTCCACTTATATTGCTCTTTGCATATTCTTTCGAGTAATCATCAATACTTTTTCCATTCAATGTTTTGACTACATCAAATTTAACTATTACATCTGTATTCTTTTCTATCTTGGCTAAGTTTTCTTCAACAGTATTAATAGTATCTTGTTTTAGGACGTTGGCGTCATCTACTATATGCTTACCTGCTGCATACACCCCAATTGACATTAGTAATAATAATATTAAACTTGATAAAATAATTTTCTTTACTTTCATCTCTTTTCCTCTCTTTATTATTATTTATTTTTGATATAGTTAGTTTATATACTATAAATTAACTATAATTTGCCTTAATTTCAAAAAGTCTATTGAGTATTCAATTAACTTAAATTCAGATGTCTTTTCGCCATAATACTTTTCAATTTCAAAATTATTACTCTTGATTATATTAATTATTAAATTCAAAAATTACTGTAAATTGTTATAAATTATATATTTGCCATCTTCATATATTCTAAAGTCAATAGCTTGTACCACTTAACCAGTCAATCTGAATCTAACTTATATATGAAAAAGTTTTATAAGTAATTGTTTTCATTTTATACCTTAACACCTAAACTAACTATATTCATAAAAAAGATCTCATCATGCATTCTCCTGTAAATTTAAACCAAACTTCTATTATAAATAAATTATAGCATAATTTGTAATAATTTCATTATTATATTTTCAAATTATATCATCTTTTGTCATTATTTATTTAAATATAATATCTGCTCTTCTAATATTTATTAGTATTTTAGGAATAAAAATATTCCTTTTAATGTAAACAGATTTCTTTTTTTATATGTTTACATTAAAAGGAACATCTCACTTCTAAAATAATTCTATGCTTATTTATTGTATAAAACTACGCTTTAATTATTTCACTATATTGTATATTATCCTTATAGTTGTCAAGAACTACTTTTATAATATCCATACTATCATCCGGAAGATTATTTATGTTAAACCATTTTAATTCAGAACATTTATCTAGTTCCATTATCTTAGGAATGCCATCATACTTATTAACTTCAAAATAAATGTCATAATATGTTCTTCCTCAAGTATCGTTAACACGATGAGATAAATGAGCAAAAGATAATTATTCACTTTTTAAAAGGCTATTCATTAAACTTTAGCTTTTTTACTTGTAATTGCTTTAATATTTAATATAATACATATCAAACTTATAATAAGACTGATAATTGATGTGTAATAAAAGAAAGAGCCACTTCCATATATCTTTATTAATCCAAAAAAGCAATACGCAGGTCCAATATCACCACCATCAAAAAGAAATACATTAAAAAGAATATATGTTAATAAACCAAGATAAAATGACTTCCTTTGTTTAACTACTCCTTCTTTGCGACTCGTTAAAACATAAATTATACTTGAAACCAATATTACAGTGTTATATGCTAAAAATGGAATAATAAATATTACTCTTATCCAACCTAAGTTTAAAATATACGAAATTATGCCAACTATAACCGTTAATACTACTATCACTAAATCAGCTGCTTGTTGTTTAGTTTTTATCAATTCTAATTGCCTCCTAATATCACAAGTTAATATATATTTAAAAGTTAATACGTTTTACAATATGCTCTAATATGATATAAAAATATATACTGTTTTGCTCTCTTATTAAGACTCTACTATTCTGAACCAAATATAATATAAATTGTAAATGTATTGTTATTTAATCTTTTTATTATTAAATGGCAATATAAAAACAATAAAGTAGAACGTTGCTCCAGCTAAAAAAGATTTAAGCAAAAAGTGATATTCTCTTGAAGAAAACTTCTCAATAATTGATGTGCCAATAATATTAAATACTGCAGCAATTAGAAATAAGCTAATTCTCATATGTCTTTTACTATTTATTAATCTTTCTATGCCTAATTTTTGACAAAAAAAGTCCGTTATCAAATATGCTACAAAGCAAGCTACAAATCCTAAAAACAAGCTATTCATAAAGATCATTCCCCTTATAATATAACTAACGCAATTAACCTATTATTCCTCTATATTTCTATTATAACATATACTGTAAATGATTTTTTTATTTGTCCAAAATTCAAGAAATATATCATTTATTTCTTCCACTAAATATTTTTACACATATCTGTAGCAAACAGCCACTTATAATTGCTAATATAATATAACTAATTATATTGTGTTTCAATTTGATAATTTCAAATCCTGTATAGAAAATAAAAAAAAATAACACTAATATAGTTAGAGAATATATTATTCGAAACATCTTATTACCTTTCATGTATTATCACTCCCTAATAAATTACTGGTTCAAAGCCAAGCATTCCTGTAATAAATAACATGAAAAAGTTTTCATTATTTTAAGTTGTCTTTTCTATCTAAAATATAATGAAAAGAAATAATGAATGGAATTATACAAATAAATCCTACCAGCATTTGCATTGGAAAGTTAAAGTAGATTCTTTTATGATAATAGGCATTTGTGGATAGAATTGATAATAAATATCCCAAAATTGTACATGTACAAATCTTTTTCATGTGATTGCGTTTTGTGATAAAACCTAATATAGCTCTAATTAAACTAATAATCGCTAGTGTACTCATCCCTAAAACAGTACTATGCCATAGTGAAACCTTTGCCGATAATTGGCTTAAGTCATGCAAAAAAGACGATTATACTCATTAATGGGCTTCCTATAAATAGACTTACTTTACTTATACAAGCTAGTATTGGCTTAAAAAAGTTATTTATAGTAATCACACCTTTCTTTATTCATATATATTATAAGTGAAAATTCACTCTTGACTAAAAATCTTGCTCAAATCCACAATCATTCACTAATTATGATATATTTTGTAAAGGTATCATTACTCAATTTTAAAAAAATATCACTGTAATTTACTACGTAAAATTTTAGAATTGCGTAAAAAAAATCGTAAATTCAATTTCTTTTGAACAATACGATTTTGCAATTTGTTATTTAATTTTATTGATTCATAACTTAAGAACATTACGAATTACCTAAACGATAAATTTGAATTTACACTTATAAATTTAATTCCAACCATTCATCTGTATCTTGAAATCCATATTTTTTATAGACAGGTCTTCCAAGTTTTGATGCTACTAAACAAATCTTATGAATGTTTCGTTCCTTTGCTTCATTTACTAACCTATCTAACATTCCTGTAGCTATACCCTTACCACGAGAAGTCGGTTCTGTATACATATTAGTTATATAACCTTTTCTTCCAGTTTTATTAGTATATGTTGGTGGAAAATCAATAAATGCAATAGCAGCTGTAGCTATAATTTGGTTATTTTCTTCTGCAATCCATTCAACCAATAAATTATTAGCCAGTTTGTTATTAAAATATCTCGTCAATTCCTCATCAATATCAATATTGGGCTCTATGCCTTCATCAATGAGTTGCTTCTTTCTAATACTCACAAGTAAAGGTATGTCTTTCATATCTGCTTTTCTATAATTCATCATATTTCCTCCTGTAAATTACAATTTGTCTACTACACAATTAAAATTTACTATTCCGTATTAATTATAGCATATTATCTAATATATATTTCTTCATTAACGCTGCTATTTCTTACAGAAGCACATTTTCCACTTAATTTACCTTGATTATCGATGTTTAAAATAACTACTTCATATTCAAAATTTATTCCACCATATGCCAAAAACATCTGTCTATCATTAGTTGTACCAATTCCATGTAATTGAACTTGATTATTTACGGACCAACTTAAGTCATATAACTCATCACTTTGATCCTTTCTTATAATTTTAAGATCAAAAACAGGAGATTCATATTCTTTTATAAAGTACCTAACCTTATAATTTCCTTCAAAACTTTCGCTTGTTTCGTTTCTTAATGCAATCCCAGAACCTAATGTATCAAAGTTCTGTGTTGAAGCCCAAAGAGCTGAATTTGACCGTAAATCTCCTATTTGTTTATACACACCAACTCCAGCCATTGGAACTTGCTTTAAACACCTTGATACAAGTAACTTATCATCGATCAATATTCCAATTCCAGAGTACTCATAACTAGAATTTTCTTTATCTCTCCTCCAAGTGCATTTATATGTTTCACCTATCTTTTCAATATTAAGGTTCCCTTTCCCATCATTAGATTTCCATTCACCTAAAATACATTTTTCTTTATAACAGTTCATTATTTCGCCCTCACCATAATCATATTTACCACATCAATAGCAATTTAATACCATTATAGTAAATTATAGCATAGTATACAGCGACTCATGATACAACTTCTAAAATTCATAGTTTATTAACTATTGTTAAATAATTATTCTATAAAATGTAAATAACATACCATTCAATTTTCAAAGCTTAATATAATTACTCAGAAATGATAAGATTTGTAACATATCCATAAATTGAGATTTGATGAACTTTTGTTGCATGTTCGTTATTGTATAGGAAAATAAATTTCAATCTGTGATTCTTCATCTTCAGCTCCTAAGAATTTCTCTGTGTAGCATTCCAAATCATCTCTGTCATCTAATTGAAAACTACTATTAGGAAACCAGACACCCCAAATATAATAATATGTAGAAATCAAGTTTTTTACTGTACCTTTGTGTATGAATTTAGCATACTTTCCGCCGCCAATTTCTTTTAATTCCATCCCTTCTGGAATATTATTGTCACCCGATGTCTCAATTCCTATAAATAAAGTAGTTTCACTATTTTTATTAAATGTATTTTGCAGGCATGTACCACTTGTCTCATAAATACTATATCTATTATTATTCATTGAAATATACTTTTGCTTCTTTAATTGAGCGTTCAACTTTTCCCACATTTCAATACTATTATTTTTCTCAATACTCATGTAATATCTAAATCCAACAACACATTTAGGTTGAAATGTTACTATTTCTGGTTGAAGATTTGCATAATTGAATTCAGTGATTTTATCAATTTGCATTGGATTATGATTTCCAATCAATACATCAATACCATTTTTTCTATATTCCATCGGTGTAATTCCATATCTCTTCTTAAAGGCTCTTGTAAAACTTTCAGCAGACTCAAAATACAGTGAAATTGCTATGTCTAAAATCCTTTTCTCGCTATGTACAAGATTATATGCCGCTTGAGTCAATCTTCGGCTTCTAATATAGCTGCCAATAGTTTCACCCATTACTACTTGAAAATAGCGGTGGAAATGATAATAAGAATAGGACACTGCACTCGCAACTGATTCTACAGTCAATGGCTCATACAAGTTCGTTTCAATAAATATAATTGCTCTACCAATAATTTGCTTGTCTTTCAATGCAGTTTCCTCCTTATTTAAGACATAATATTATAAAAATCTTTTCCCGCTTTTTCGCAAGGAAGATTCACAATAATTTCTTGCTCTTGTAGCTTTTCTACCATAAAAGTTTTCCATTCATTTGCTTGTGGCGAACCAAATGTCATTTCTATTTTTTTCTCGGTTGTATTAAATACCATAGAGCGTAAAGTTCCAAAAAATTCAGGATAATAATGACAACACAATCCTTTTGGATAAGATGTAGATAAGATATCTTTTAAATCTTTTTCTGATATTTTTTCTTTTTCACAAAACATTTTTTCTATTGCTTTGTAACGAATCACCGAGTTTTCAATCAGTATCTTTTCATATGGCTTTATTTCTGTTAAAACTGTGTGATTTGTGGAAATAAGAAATTTCTGCTTAGATTCATTATCCAAAATACGATATGATTTATGACCATCTATACACTGTAACAATGCAATTTTATTACTATTATCAGCAAGCATTAGATTTATATTATATCCAATAGGTGCCGCCCTTGCCCATGCAATAGCTTCCTCAACATTTTTGCAATTTTCCAAAATACTTCGAATAACAACCCAAAAAGAAAAACCAGTTATGCCAGCTTTCTGTCCCCCTTCAAAATTTCCAACAGGTAATCCATTACTAGCTTTACAAGCTGCCAATCCATATTCATTCATCCCATCGCATCGTCCGAATAAATTAAGTGTAGAACCGATGTAACGATATTTCCCTCTAATAGCCGTATACGCAAAACACATTTCTTCCATCTCATCATTAAAATCGTAGTTACGTGCCATCAAAGTGTGCCCATTTTCAATCTTGTTTGGTACTGCAGACATTAAACTACATCCACGTTCTAAATATGTCATTGCATAAAAAATTGCTTGTTCTTTGGAAATTCCAACTGTATCTACGAATCCTTCGATTTCCTCATTTACACCACTGCAATATCCATCAAGCAAATTGAATATTTCTTTTAATTTACTTTTGGGATAGGCATTAGGTGGTAAAATTATCTTTTTCAATAAATTAGGTTCAGATAAAATCCAATTCCCAATCTGTGTTCCAACCTCATAACTTGTTCCTACAAAATTCTTTAAGTATGTCTTTGTCTTTTTCATAAGAAACACCTCATCTTTCAAAAAAATTATAAGCTAAGATAAGACGACATACTTGATATTTTCTGCGGATTTTTTATATACTCTTTTATTAAGTCAATACTGTAAAAAAATATCGCAAATTCATTCTTATTTATGAAATAGTGCGATATCCTAATCTACTATTTAATTTTTATATATAATAACATCTATAATCAAATCTTCTAAATTAAACTTTATCAATCAAAATAAAATAATTCTTCAAATTTTTTATCTAACGCGACGCAAAGAACAAGCGCTAATTTTGCAGTAGGATTAAACTGCCCCGTCTCAATAGAGCTAATTGTATTTCTTGATACACCAACCATTTCTGCCAATTGAGATTGAGATAATTTTTGCTCTGTTCTGACTTTCTTTAAATTATTATGCAATACTAGTTCTTCCATCTGTTCCTTTTTAAATGCTGACAATTAAAACCACCCCATGCCACTTCCAACAATTGAAGCCATACCAGCAATTGCCCCAATAATTTCTAAAATAGTACATACTAAATACACTTTCTTATCTCTATTATAATAATAAACTGTTCCGCTTTGCCCAATCATTGCGATCAACAAAGCTAACGAAAACACTCTGTAATCTGCAAAAGCTCCGCCTGTTATAAGTTTTTGTATAAAAAGAATTATTGAGAAAATAGCAAATATAATAATCACTGCAAAATAAGAATTCTGATTTGCTGATTTTTGAATATATCGCTCACGTTCATCATTTAATAAGTTTTCTTTTTTGCTTCTTGCTAAAATTTCATCTCTATTCATATATATTCCACCTTTCAGTTTTTTGACAAGTATACTTGGTATTATTATATCATGCCAAGTTTTATTGTCAATATTTTCGCCAAGTTTTCTTTGCATTATGTATAGACCCTCTAGATTACTCTCCATTTACAAATTTCCCATCAAAAACGCAAATTCAAATTCTTGAATAATATGATTTTAAAATTGTTTATTTACTTTTTTATTGATTCGTTATGTAGAACAGTTGTGCATCTCGAACTACAATATCCATGCTCTTATCATATAAACAGAAATAAGCAATAAGTATTCTCACAGTAATTCTAAAATTTTTATTTGGACTGTTCTATTTATATAATTTATTGCGTAAAAAAAGACGCATCAACCGTTGATACGTCTATTAAATCCAAATGTTTTCTATGTTAAAGCATTAAAACTCGTTCTATATGCACCATCATCACCAGTACCAATAACAAATCTATAATCTTTGCCATTAACATTTATATATTCCATAATCTTATTTCCTCTCATTTTATAAACTATACTTGCCTTGCAAAATTTAATAGTGTTACTCAACACTAAACAATACACTTACTTGATTTTATATTATAGTGTTCTAATTACTGACTTAAATCAAATTTCTGAAGTTTACTTGATGTTTTTCCAGTCATATTAAAGATAATACATAGTAAAACTATTAATTGTATTGCCCAATAAATAGCTGAATACATATTAAAGTAATTCAAAAATTCAGGAAAACATATAGATGGAATAAAATCATCAATGCAATGGTATAAAACTGGAATTAGCAAACTTCCCTTTACATGATTATAAATCCATGTGTATATAATGCTTAAAGAAATAGTTTGCAGAAGATATACTATAAAATTATCATATCCTTGAATATGAAATAAAAACATTGGTATATGCCAGCAAGTCCAAATAACTCCAACTATTACACCTGATAGCAATTGGCTATACTTTTCTTGAAGTATTGGCAATACAAAACCTCTCCATCCGAGTTCCTCACCAAGCGGTCCTCCAAAAATTAAGATAACTAATAGACATGCTACTAATGATGATGGATTATCGAGATTGAAACCAAATATTTGATTTTTGATATGTATTTTATAGTCTGCTCCTGCTATAAGACAAATAAAGGATGGTACATAAAATGATGATATTGAATAAAAAAGTATAAAAACATAAAAAAGCGGATTGACCTTCCAGATAGTTAACTTTTTTAAGAATCTTCTTAGCCCTATTCTTCCATAAAGATACTTAATAAAAATTATAGCCATAGCACTCGGTATTAATGAACCAACTATACGAAAAATTGCATTTAACCTCAAACTGTTCGAAGTAAATGAAAGAATCCAAAATATCCACGTAAGGAAGAAAGTACTCATTAAATATACGACTTTTTTGTGTCCATTAATCCTTTCTATAATACTCATTTTCAAGTTCCCCTTCTATAATTTATGTCCATTCGTAATTTTAAAATCAATGCAAGTTAATTATAATGTTGCTCCTGCCAAAAATTAATATAAATATAATATTCATTTTACATTATGCTGTTTAGGTATTCTAGATTCACAAGGTACATCTATCTGACACTTTCCACAGCCATATCTAGGCTTATGTTTTTCCATTGTTTTGTCCAAAAATTCAGAGCATATGATATGATTTTTCCCATTTTCTATGGATATTGCATTAGCTGGACAATTTTCTACACATTTACCGCACATTGAACAATATTCATATATATTTTCGTATTCTCTCTTATCAGGTGATAAATATAATTCTGTAATTATGCTACCAAGTCTTCCTGATATACCTTTCTTTGTTATAAGTCCTTTAGAAAGTCCGAATGTTCCAATTCCGCATACAAAAGCAGCATGTCTTTCAGACCAGTTGCTTGTAAATTTCTCTTCATGATTTGGATGATTAGCATTTGACCAGAATCTTTCATCTAAAGTAGGTACGACACTGTTATATCCTGCATTAATCAATTCAGACTTTAAATGCATACACAACTTATTTAATAAACTCTGACCTTCAATACGTCCATGAAGCCATTCTTCAGAAGGCCATGACATGTTCCTTCTATTTCCTTTTTTAACCGCTTCGCTAAATGGTAAGAAAAATGATATCACAGTTTTTGATTGTGGTAACCACTCTTTTGGAAGCATGAAGTGTTTTCCAATTGCTGATGGTTGTTTCAATAATGTAAAGTACTCATCATCAACAGAACCAAATGCCAGAATTGGAGCATCAAAAATTTTCATTCCTACAACATTTTCTGAAATAGCTATTTCCTTTGTTATATAGTTATCTTGTGAATTCTCAACAAAGTCTTCTGCGTTTTTTATAAAATATTGTTTATCCATCTTTCCCATCCCCCTAATTTATATTACTAATACGCTATTTAGTTTTACTATGTAATCTATTCAAATAAATAACCCATCATCTTTTCAGGATTTTCTAAAAACTTTCTTGTTATCATATAGTTATCAGTCTTTTTATAAGGAGTTTTCGTAATTCCATCATCATCAATAACAAATATATCTGCACCTGGGTACGCCATTAATATTGGTGAATGAGTTGCTATAATAAACTGTGATTTTTTCTTTACTAGTTCATTAATAATAGTAAGCATAGCCATTTGTTTTGTAGGTGATAATGCAGCTTCTGGTTCATCTAAGATATATAATCCATTCCCACTAAAACGATTTGTCATTAGTGCAATGAAGCTTTCACCATGTGACATCTTATGTAATGATGTACCTCCATAACTCTTTATAACAGGAACTCCCTCAGAGCTTTCTAAATCGAGTTTTTCTATTTCTGTGGCTACATTATAAAAACTTTCTGCCCTTAGAAAGAAACCATCACGAGGCCTCTGCACACCTTTAACTACAGTAATATATTTATATAAATCTGAATGTGTTTCTCTTGATGAAAAACAAAAGTTTTTAGTTCCTCCTTCTGCATTAAATCCACTATTAACAGCAATAGCTTCTAGTAATGTTGATTTTCCGCTACCATTTTCACCAACAAAAAATGTTACATTTCTTGATATATCTAAGCTAGTTAAGTTATTAACTACAGGTAACTCTTTAATATAGCTGTCATCTTTATGAATTTCTTTCTTGAGACGTATTTCCTTTATATACACATTATCATATAGCACTCATATATCACCTCATTGTTACTTTCCCATTTCATTGAAACGTACTCCGTATCCCATTAATCCAATAGCCTTTTTAGAGTAATATAGTGAAGAAATTCTTCCTTTTTATCTGAATAAGGATCACTTTCATTAAACTCAAATTTAATTGAAGTCTTTTGCTCCTTATCAATATATGTGACATCATATCCATCACCGCTACCCATAAAATCCGAATAAGTTTTTTTTGCATAATTATCACCATAAGCCTTTAATACATCTGAAAATTTAGACTCTGAGCCTATGCCTCTACTTGTTATAAATTTTGTATTATCTGACTTATTAGGATATCCAACTGATATCCAAGCAACTTCATTATCTTTATCTATTTGGACATATGCATAATACGGATAATTATCAAATTCTAAACCTCTTAATCCATTTTTATTAATATTATCATTTGTCAATTTTCCAAATTTCTCTTCTAAAGCCTGTATATTAACTTGTTCCATTAAGCAAACTCCAACCAAGCTATCATCTTTCAAATTTATACTTTTTGCAAAAAGATATTTCTCTGGAAATAAAATATATGCTATACCAGTTAGAACAGCTATTATACTTGCTATAATTAAATATTTCCTCTTAATTGCATTTCCCCCTTTCGGGTTATTTCCCCAATTAAATTTAGTTCTTTATATAATCTGATGCGTTTTTATGTTCAGATGGATTTGGATGTTTAGAGTTATATATATCTACAACTTGTTTAATCCCATCAGCAGACATATGTGGTATGTATTTTTCAATATATCCCCAATTACCTGTTTTCTGAATGGTATCTATAGCTTTTGCATCTGCTTCATTTGCTGAAATGCCACTTATAGCTTCTGCATTTTGTTGATTATCTTGGCCCATAGTTAAATACACAGCATTATCTTTTTTATTGAATTCAACTTTAAAATGCATATATTCTAACAATTCATCCATTGGCATGTATAATTGAGGTTCTGACTCTCCATCCTTTTCAATAGTAACTAGTGGCTTCTTTAAATCAATTTCTTTACCATTAAAATATACCTTATCATTATTGATAACAGCTGATTTTACGGCTTCTCCTGAAGGCACATTATCATTTTTACCATTAGCAGATTCTGATGTTTTTTCTTCTGATGAGGCCGCAACAGTCTTTTTCTCATTAGTAGTTGCTGATATTCTTCCTATTGCTGCAAAAACTACAGAAACTCCTATTGCTCCAATCGCAAAGCCTATAGTTATACTTTTAATATCAAGTTTTTTCATTTTTCTTCTCCTTATCTGTGATTTTATAATATAGATTAGCCAATTTAAATATTTGACTTATTAAATAAACACATTTGCCAATTTTCTAAAACTTTAATTTTCTATATTCCCAAGGAATAACAAATACTTTCGAAATCAAAATATTTATTATTTCGATAAGTTACCACATAAATATAGTTTTAAAGTTGTATATCTATATAACCTATAAATACTGATATTTCTCTTTATATATCTTTTCTAAATTGCTTTACAAAATAGAAAATCATTATTGCACCTAAAATACATCCAAGTACACCTTCTCCATTTATTTTTATTATATCTCCACTTATCAATCCAGATGTGTTTGTATAAATATCACCGAGCATCAAAGGATTAACCACATTCCACACCGAGTGCAGAAATAATACTGGTAATAAACTCCTTGAAGAATAATAACAATAAGATGAAGGAAAACTATATGTAAAGGCAGCAAATGCTTGGATAAGACATAAGAATAATGGATTACCTATTCCAGTTGCTTTTGCCAAAAGAAAAACAGCAGGAATGTGATACAATCCCCATACTATACCTACTATTATAGTTGCTTTCGTTTTACCATAATCTTTTGTTAATCTGGGAAGTAGATATCCCCTCCATCCATATTCTTCTCCCAAGGCTAAGAATAAACCAACAACTACAGACACTATTAGAATTATAATAGTTTTGAATGTCAATTCCTTATTAACACTAATATTTCCAACACCAGTAAGGTGAGCTATAAATGAGCAAATCCCTATAAAAACAATAGGATAAAAAATTCCAAACAACACTGATTTTAAAGTTGTGTCTTTAAATAAATTTGCTTGATGATCATTTGTAATCTTATTAAAGATAATAGCTAATATTGCAGGAATGAACATGATTAAAGCAAAATCATTTTTACCTATAGTAGGATTAATAAACAACATAATTGTAATAATCCATGTAATTAAAAGAACAGTAATAATATATACTTTTTCAGAATCTTTTCTTATAGAATTCTTAACAGTCATAGTTACCTCTTTTCTACAAAGGATAAGCTTAATATTATTGCTATCAAGTTAACGATAATTAAAATAAATTACCTATATTATTTTTACATTTTTCTTTTAAATTCAAAATATAAAATATTACATAAACATATATCATTCAACTTTCCAGAAAACATCTTCATAATTTACTGCATCAAATTGGTTAGATAATGATCTAGTTCTATTTATATATTGTGTCTTACGCTGATCTTTTACGGAAAATATAAGTTACAAAAAAGCCTCTATCATCATCATTTTCTATATTTTCAATTAGCTCAAAGGATCTCTTTAAATTTTCAAAATCGGTTGGTTGAATAAGATCCTCTTTTCTAATTTTGGAATCAACCTTATGCTTATGCCCAAAACCACAAACAAATAAAATCCCATTATCAGTTATGTGATTTTCCAAGTCTCCAAGCTGCTCCTTA
Source organism: Candidatus Clostridium helianthi (assembly GCF_045310795.1). Lineage (NCBI taxonomy): Bacteria > Bacillati > Bacillota > Clostridia > Eubacteriales > Clostridiaceae > Clostridium > Candidatus Clostridium helianthi. Next base: position 45,801 of record NZ_JBJIAB010000036.1, on the reverse strand, counting down.
CTTAACCTGTAATGATTGATTAAGATATTATCAAATATTCCAATATCCTTTAAAGAATTAGATATACTTAAATCAACTTGCTTTGTATTAACCAAATAATTATTTCTTTTAGCAAATGTCTTAAGCCTATCAAGAGCTTTACTACTAAAATCAATTCCTGTTACTTGGAATCCATTTTCAAGTAAAAACAAAGCATTTCTACCATCTCCACATGCTATATCAAGAACAGATCCTTTTTTGAAATATGTAATATTTTCAGTTACCGATTTTTCTGGATTTAGTGGACTATCACTTCTATTAGCAAATTTATTATCCCAGTATTCTCTATTTCCCATATACTCCATCTTGTTTCCTCCAACAATACATTGCGCAATCATTTGCCATCCTTTATTAATTATAGTATATTTTGTAAGTATTTAACATTTAATTTTCAAAGAAATATTTCTACTTTATATAAAAACTTCATTCTTTTTATATAGAACCTTTCAGTAAAATTTTCATATTCATATGGCACAAATACGTATTCATTTCGGTGGGGTATACGCATAAGTATAGATTGTAGTTGAGTTATCTATAGTATTTATTAAACAAAAAATATCCCAAATTCATCATTAATAATGAATTTGGGATATTTAGACCTGTAGTTTATTTAATTTGACAACTATTATCTTTTCAATTGTTCAGCAAACGACTTTCCTACTGGATCAGCGTCATCTAAACATTCAGGATCTCCTGCAATTAGTCCTGCCTTCTCATGCCAGAACTCGCTAAACATTATATATAGTGATTTAAGCCTATCTATATCGCCACCTTCTGCTAATGTTTTTGCAAGGAAATCAATGGCGAAATACATGGTCTTACTTTCATAATATAGATGCGGATGGGGACCTGGGGCATCTATTACCCATATAATTAAGTTTCCTATCTTTTGCAGACCATAACGGGGAGTTATACCAAGTTCTTTGCAGAATGGAATGAGCTGATCATTAAAGTCTATCTTTGAACGACAATTTATAATAACTAAGTATTTAGAAAGGCTATTTGTATATAAAACATGAGCAAAATCCACACGCCATGCATCTCCATATTCCTTCTCATAGGCAAGATCAATACCGGTACATTCTTTAAAATTGGCAAGTGCACTTGGAAGAAAACGCGTAAGATCAAGTTGTGGATTCGATGCTATTGCAACGCTGCCAGATATTTTTTCAGCAGTAAATAAACCAGATGTTCCTCCTGATGATACTGAATAAAAAATGATATGCTCATTAGGGATGCCTAAGCGTCTTGCCACTCTCATGACAAGCTTTGCCGTGGAGTCACGGTAATCTCGTTCTTTCGTCCCATAAAACCATCCAACAGAAATGTCAGATTCAAAGTACATCGGATCTTCAATACTTAACAAATGTCCTTTCAGAAACGTAGCCCATGACCACTTATGAAAACGTGGAAGTGGACCTTTTGCAATTGTCTTATCATCGCGCATGGTATCGAGCACAACGTAAAGATAGTCGTATTCGCTTGCTTGATAAAAGCATTCAAAATGAGCACCGTCAACCTCTGTATTGAACCTTCCTTCTGGAACTCTATCTAATTTTTCAGAATCAATACGCACACTTTCTCCTGTGATGGCTGATGCATCAGCAGATCGGTATTTCTCACGTCTGCATGCTTCCAGCTTTTCAGCAAAATTTCTCTCGGTGCCATCACTGTTGTACTCGCAGGCTATATTTTCGAGAAATTCTATTGATGGTAGGATGTCGCTATCATAAATTTTCTTATTATGCTCAGCAAAGTATTCTGGATTTTCTTCATCTTTTTTCATAACAATCAGTCCTTTATTTTCTAATCTTAGAGTTTATTAACTTTCTTAATTATAAAGTGAACTATAAACATATTTTATCAGAACACTTGTTCTAAAACAATCAATTTATTCAAAATAAAGTGGCTACGTCATGCTCATTCTTAATCATGCTTTTACAATCTAGTACCCTCGTAACCATTGATATAAATGATTTTAAAAATCGAAAAAATTTATACTAGCCTAGATTAAAAGTAAAGATTTATGCTAAAACATGATTTTCATACACCCATATACCTCATTAAAAAGGAATAATATTTACGCTGGATTATCATGAACAAACCCTATATTTATATTTTTTATTGTGATATGTGAAGTATATCATAAGTTGTTCCCTCTACTGATTTTATCTTACTCAAATCATCTATGAAGAAAAACAAATGATATCTCCATTTATCAGGATTGTAAATAACTATGAACTCACTTTCTTTAATCCTTGGAATATTTCTTTCTATTTCATCTTTAAAATTATTAAGACTTCCCTGAGGTTTTATTTCTCTTTCTATCTCAAATACATATTTACTATCTTTGATTTTATATGTTGTTGTATCAATTAATGGTATCCCTACATTTACTTTCTGCCATCCAAAAGAAGTTATTATATTGTCATAAAATCCATTAAACAAAAATTTATTTAACCCATTACTATCTTTCCAAACATATAAAGGACAATAACTATTTTGCAAATTCTCATTTTTTCCTTTTTCTGTTGTTAGATATAATTTAAACTTTAAATCTTCAAATCCATCTGTTTTATATCCGTTGTTTTTTACTCTATCCTTTATTATACTCATATCATAATCGTTAGGTAATATAATCTTATATTGAGTTGCTATCATTTCTTTTTATCCTCCCTTTTAATTTTAGTTACAACTTTATTTTTGATTCATAAATGAAATTATTGCTCAACTCGTGCCTTTCCTTTTACACTTACAGTTTAACTCCCATTATAAAAATTGTATAATACTTATAAATAATCTTTGATATCACTAATAGTGATGGCAAATTCAAATTAATTTTAACGAAAGGTTTCTATACTATGGAAATTAATGATCTAAGAATATTTCAGATAGTTGCTTATGAAAAATCTATATCAAAAGCTGCTTTAAGACTTGGTTATGCTCAATCAAATATAACTATGCGAATTAAATTACTGGAGAATAAATTAAACACTACTTTATTTATAAGAAACAATAAAGGAACTGTAATTACATCTAATGGAGAAAAATTGCTTAAGTATGCGGATAAAATTCTTGAATTAATTGATGAAGTTAATGATGAGTTTCTTAATCCTAAAACTTCTTCTACTATTAAAATAGGTGCTACTCAGACTATTTCTGCATCTGTTTTACCTAAATTATTTTATTTATTCCATGAGAAAAATCCCGAAGTATCTTTGACCTTGAAAACAGAAACTCAAAAAAATCTTCTAGATATGATTTTAAAGAATGAATTAGATGGGGCTTTTATATCTGATGAAATTACATCCTCAAAAATAAAAAAAGTTATTACATTTAAAGAAAAGCTTGCACTAGTATCTTCTATAAGCATTGATTCCATTAATGATTTACAAACTCCTATAATAGTAAATTCAGATGCCGATTGCCCTTATCGTAAGCTCTTACAAAAATGGTTGAGTTATAACAACTCTAAAGGAGCTGCTATTATTGAATTTGATTCACTTGAATCTATCCTTAGAGGCATAGATGAAGGTCTTGGCATATCTCTTTTGCCCAAAAGTATTTTGCCTAAAAATCATAATTTTTTCATTTATGATCTAAAAAATGGCTTTTCTGAATTAGAAATTAAATTTGTAGTAAGTAAGAATTTAAAAATCAATCCTTTACTTAAAAGTTTTATTAGTGTAACAAATGACTACCTCCTAAATTCTCAGTAATTAATTTTTAACAATATGGTTTGGTCATTACAGGCTTCAAACCCGCATTATTTAAGCATATTCTGAAGAATATATATGGTAATATTCTTCAGAATAAATATTGCTAAGAATATTTATGGTAAACCATATTAGAATACAGTGGTTTTATAAGATTCTATTCTAAATAAACTCACCTACTATAAAATATTTGTGCTACTTTAAATATACTGCCCATAAGTATTTACTAATTTAAAGAAGCATACATTTCTGCTGCTGTATAAAGGTAGTAAGAAAGTCCAATTAACTGATTTTCAAGCATACTTCTATGAAAATCATCATCTAAAAAGAACTTTGTTTGAGCTACAAATGATTTTGCATCTGTGCTATGACCATGCTTATTTAGAAATTCGATATGATTTTTTAATGTTTCCTGTACACTTGTATCATTAGCCTTTACACCATTTTTCAGTGCATCTTTTATGCAGTTCATAAACTGCTGTGCTTCCATAGCTGCCTCATTCATATTATTAACTTGAGCTTCATCTACATCAGGCATATCATATCCATACTTACCTTTAAGGTAGTTTTTCTGATTTGAAAGTGCATCCTTCCATTCCTCTTTGTTGAATCCCTTAAACATTGCTGACTTATTCATAATTTCTCCTCTCTTACCAAGGACAATTGATTCATTTATAGTTTTTAGCAAACGATTAGTTCTCTGCTTGCGCGCAATTAGCAGTTCCTGTTGTTTAACTAAACACTCTAACCGATTCGGCTCATCCTCAAGTGCTTTTTTAATATCACTAAGAGAAAAATCAAGCTCACGATAAAATAATATTTGCTGAAGTCGCTCAAGCTCTTTTTCACCATAAAGACGGTAGCCAGCTTCATTTACCTCATGTGGAAATAGTAATCCTATTTTGTGATAATGATGTAGTGCTTTTACAGTAACTCCTGTAAATTTTGCAACTTCTTTAACCGTGTATAGCATAATTCTTCACCTCGTTTATAATAATAAGACCTCCTGTAAGGTGAGGGTCAAGATTATTTCTAAGCTTTTATTTATTAATATATATGTTGCAATTCACATTTCACATTTCACAATTTACAATTACGGATAAAATTCTTGCAATATTTTTAGACTTATGATTAAGAATTATTTTTGCAATATATATAATTTTTACTGATACAAATAATTTGTGATACATTTTACTAATGAAATATTATAAAATTGTTAAAAGGACTCTTTTCTTCTATTGCATCAGCACTATATCTTACGCAGATATATAAATAAGTACAAGTTCTCTTTATTCTATAGACCAATTTGCTCAATCCAGTTTTTAACCTGCTGTTCACTAAAATTACTCATAGCTTCAAAACCAGGAAGGATTGTTGATTTCTGGCATTCCTTTGCAATATTAATTTGAATTTGCCCAAAACCTCCCCCACCATGAGTACAAAAAGGAATAATAGTCTTTCCCTGCAAATCCACGTTTCTTAAAAAGCTTAGTATTGGTGGAGCAAATGATTTAAACCAATTGGGAGTACCTAAAAAAATGTAATCGTAAGACTTAACTGGTTCTTCTCCAGACAATAATTTTGGACAATATCCATTTTCAATTTCATTCCTTACTTCCTTTGCTGCTGTATTATAATTGAAAGCATAGGACTTTTCAGGAACCAACTCTCTAATATCTCCTCCCGTTTGTTTTGCTATTTCTTCTGCTAACATTCTTGTTGTATTTGAAAAAGAATAAAATGCTACTAATATTTTGCTCATTTTTACCTCCGTAAAGCCTCTAAGCCTTTATATGATATTTTTATATTTCCCTCAATATTTTTACATAATTCAAGAAGATTTTGCAACTTATCTTTATACTTTATCTAACATATACATATTACTATTTCATATTCTCTAATATACTTTGATAAGATGAAATGACTGTATTTTGACATTGCATTTTACTTTATAGCAAATTACATTATTCATCAATATTTTTTGCTAATACAGAAAGTTTACTCAATGTTTTCCAATTGCGCATAGTTGTTGGTACATTTAATTTATGAAGATTATTAGCAAGCTTTGAATTTCTAATACTATTATGGAATAAAAGATATACTTCCCTTCCTATAACTTGATACCTATCACTTTCGTTTCTATAAACGTCTATATACTCAATCTTTTCTTTTAAAGGATTATGTTTCAATAATGCAACATATAAACTCTCTACCTTGGATAATGTCTCTGCTTCTGCTATTTCCTCCTTAGAGAATGGACAATTTAAGATAATCTTTTCTAATTCTGTAGAATTCCTCAAAATGACTTTTGTAGAAATCCCAAAGACTGCTTCAATCTCATTTTCAATTTTATTGCACAGAATATCTTCTGTTTCATCTGATTTGAATACAACATTTCCACTTTGAATATAGGTTTTTACTTCATAAAGACCAATTGATTCAAATACTTGTTTCAAATCTGCCATCTTAATTATATTTTTTCCACCTACATTAATTCCTCTTAACAATGCTATATATACAGTCATATTCTGAGTCCTCCTTAATATGAAAATAAATTATAATAATTTACTATTTTAGATCAATTATAACATAACTCGCGAGTATCACATTACTCAGCTCTCAAGTAACATTATTCTGTTAATTGCCAAGTTAAATCTGCATATTATACAATTAAAAATGTCACACTTTTACATCTGAGTAGTGTGCCATTTCAATAAATCTATATCTTATCTATTTAAATTGAAAATGCTCATAATTAAAATTTATGATATTAAAATTACTATCTTTAAACTGCTTTTTTAAATTTTCTCTCATTGGAGCTGGACCGCAAAAGTAAACATCAACACTATCTTTTGTATTCACAAATTTAGATATTTCGTTTACTGATAAAAATCCCTTTTCTTTTGAATTAAATAAGTGCACTCTTAAATTATTACTGTTTAATAGTTGCAATTCTTCTTTATATGCTCCTTCAGCTTCATTATTGTATGCATAAAAAAGATCTACCGAGAATTCTTCCCCTACACCTGATTGAGCAAAGCTCCTAAAAGGTGTTATTCCAATTCCTCCTGCAATCCATATTTGATTCTTGACACCAGTCTTATAATTAAATTTACCATGAGGTCCTGAGACAACAAATTCATCTCCAACCTTAAGTGTATTTAACAACTCCTTTGTATGATCCCCTAATGCTTTAATAGTGAATTGCAATTCTCCATTCTTAGGTGCTTCACTTATTGTGAATGGATGTGAAACAAACCCATTTTCATTATCTAAAATCTTCAAAAAAGCGAATTGCCCAGGTTTGAATTTTATTTCTTTTCCAATAGAATCACCTGTAATCTCAAAGGTTCCATTAGCTACTATATCTAATTTTTTCACTCTATATTTATACTTAAACGAAATTTTTTCATAAAGGAACACACTATAAATTGCAGATATTATACCTGTGATGTTTATAAGATTTAGCCATATACAGAAAGGTTCCAATGAAAAGACAGCATAAGTTGCACTTCCATAATAGTGATAAATTCCAAATGCATAAGGAATAATCATAAATTTATGAATTGTTTTCCACTTCTCATAATTTAATTTTTTAGCCACAAGGGCGATTAATATAAGTATTATAAATATATACATACTAAACGTTCCATACATAGCATAAGGATCTTTAGGAATTTTTATTCCATTGGCCCTTTCAATTCTTTTCCCCATACTTATTGTTATATTATGAATAACAGCCAAAACTAACGCACAAATACTTAAATACTTATGGTAAATATATGATTTATCTAGTCCATCAAATAAGAAATCTAAAATTTTGTGTCTAGTTGAAATGAAATTAATAAATGCAAATGCTACCAATGCAAATGCAGCTATTAATTGAGAATATCCACTCATTGTAGATATTTCTCTTATAGGTTCAATAAATAACCATAATACCCATGTTATTATCATAATCATAAATATAACTAATTTTCCTGATATACTCCTCATACTTATCTCCTTTCATAACTATCTATATTTATATAAGTTTATTTTCGATAAAGCAAAGCTTTATTCTTGAATAAGAAGAATAAACGCCAATTATAAATGTTACATAGATAATATAATTTATTGTAATTATTGCATTGCAATCCCCAATATATCTATATATACATACAATGCCTGGAATTACTAGAAATGTAGCCGAAACTAACCTACCAGCACTATCGAAAATAAAGGACTTGTCCGACTTTTTAATATTTTTGATATACTTTGATGTTATTATAAATTCAATGAATTTCAAGCATACGAATCCAAAATACCATATAGGCAAAATTTTTATGTTTACTAACGCTATATATGAAATCATAATATAAAACAAATCTGCAAATACATCTAGTTTGGCTCCTATTATCGAAGTTGAACTAGTTTTTCTTGCAATTTTGCCATCTAATAAATCTGAAATACATATTGATAAAAATAAAACGCTCAAATTCACATTTCTTTCCTTCGCATATATAAATTGCTCAATTATATTTTGAATAAATAATACTGATAGTATTATTCTTGCTATTGTAATCAAATTAGGTACATATCTGACTATAATCTTCAAAGAACCCCTCCTCATCTTTCCCTGTTTCAACAGCTCATTTTAAGATAATTAAACAAAAACTTCTAAATTTATCCTATATATTACAAGTGTACAACAAAAACACCTATATTTCTATAGGTGCTCTTAGAATTTACATCCTAGGCTTAATTTATATAATTTTTCTCGCTTAGTATTTACTATTTTCTAGATTTCTCATGCTTAATCTTCATGAATAACATGCTGCCTTTATTTTTTAATGTTATATTGTTTAGGCAAATATATTTTTATTTAAATAATTTTCCTCTCATATGAAAATATAATTCTGGAGTATCTTCTGTAATAACTTTAAATTCATATCCTTTAGATTTATAATACTTTATTATTTGTGGAAGAGCCTTGCATGTGTTTTTGTGCATGTCTGTACAATGCAAAAGTAATATTATGTTTTGGCGATTTTCACTTCCTTTTATTGCTTTTCTATATAAAGTATCTGGCGAAAGCCTTGAATTTAACCCATCCGTATTATCTAAATCCCAATCATATATTTTAAATCCCTCATCATGTAATCTTTTTAAATATTTTTTGTTCAATCTTTTGTTACTTCCACAGGGAAATCTAATTATATTAGGTGAAATTCCAATAGCCTTATTTATTTCATCGCGGCATTTAATCATTTCTTTTATAAATGCGTCTTCACTGCTATAAATTTTCCTTATTTTGTGGGTATATGTATGAAGTCCTATTCCATTTCCTTCATCATAAATTCTTTTTACCACATCTTCTTTTCCTTCAATTTGATTTCCAATTAGAAAAAAAGTTGCATGCACTTTATTTTCCTTTAATACGTCCAAGACACTATTTGTTACTTTGCTACTAGGTCCATCATCAAAAGTTAAATAAATTGTTTTTTTCTTATGCTCACTTATCTTTTCATTTAAAGTAACATCTTCATTGAATACTAAATCACATAAATTAGAATTAATATTTATATTGTCTATAAATATAGTTAGAATAAAAAATATACTTGCCAAAAAAAATAAGATATGTTTTGATTTAATTCTCAATTTGTTTTCCTCCTTTGTAACTTGCCTCATAAATCTAAAGCTTATTTCACTTTATTATTAGCTTCTTGAATCTTTTTATTTATAGCAATTTTATACATCTGTTAATTCTTATATAAAATTATTTAAATAAAAAGATTTTCTGCTTAGAAGCAGCTATAAATCAAAGCTATAGTAGATTTTCATTACATCGGAGCATTAATTTTCAAATAACTTAATTCATTCTTTATAAAATTGTAGGTACTTGAAAATGGGAAGCATTAAGCAATATAAGACAAGAAAATAAACCAAATAAAAAACAGCCCACAGAGGTTACTGTATTTAAATATGAAAACTCTAAAAAGACATACCTAAGTTCTATATTAATTTTTAACGACAGATCTATTATTATATATATACTTGAACATCATTCTAATAACAATTATATACCTTCATTTTTTCTCTGATTCTATATCAATGCCTGCCAATTTCATCAAGTATATAGCATTTCTTGTAGGTGAGATTCCTGCCTTCAGCTTATAATCAAAGTGAATTTCATTATCTGTATAATATTCAGAAAAATGATAGTTTTTAATCTTTGAATTCTTATGATTCTCCATTTTTCCTAATTCTAAATCATGAGTAGATACAAATCCTAAATTTCCAGTTCTGCATAATTGTTTTATTAAGATTGCCGCTCCAGCAAGCCTATCTTTTGAATTAGTTCCTTTAAAAATTTCATCCAATAAAAATAAAACTTGCTTGCCTTCTTTTGAAGCTTCAACAATTTTCTTAATTTTTAATATTTCAGCATAAAATGAAGATATACTTTGTCCTAGATTATCGCTTATCTTCATGCAGGTGTATAAATCCATAATATTACAATAAAATTCATCTGCACATACAGGAGCACCAGCGTATGCCAATACAATGTTAATACCAATAGTTCTCATAAAAGTACTTTTACCAGACATATTAGAGCCTGTTATAAGTATAACCTGATATGGATCTTCTACATTTAAGTTATTGCATACACGTTTATCTCCTAAAAGAGGATGACCAATATTTTTAGCTAAAATCTTTGATGATCCATTTATAATTTTGGGCATGCTCCAATAGGGATTATCATATTTAACGCAAGCAATACTACTTAGCGCTTCTAACTCTCCAATTGTATCTAGCCACTTTTTAAAATCATCTCCTGATTTTATCCTCCACAATTCAAGTGAAATAGACAGATGATATTCTATCATAAGAATTGGATTTAAAATAAGATATATAATATTACGTCTATTAGCTATTAATTCGCAGATTTTAGAAAATGAGTCAATTTGCTTAGATGCACTTTCTCCATCAGTATTATAAAGTTTTTCACATAAATTCATAATATACTTTGAATTAAATTTATGCCCTTCTACATACTTAATCATATTTTTATATGTTACTATGCTATTTTTGTATTTCTCAGCAATAATTAAATTTTTTCTTCTATCATCTTTTTTTATCATTAAAATGATACATTGAATAAAAATCAAAAAAGTAGGAATGTAAAATGGAACTAAATTAAATATTTTGGGCACAAATATATGAATATCTAACAGAAACGTTAGTAAAAAATCCATTATTTTAAGTATCAATATTAAGGTAGTTATTGTAGTTATTATTGAAAGAATTCTTAATCCCCAAATCGCTTCTTTTTTTATTACAAAGTTACTTCTTTCTTTCATCCATAAAAAAAGTTCATCTGGATTTTGTTTATTGTTTGAAATTATTTCTCCCTCTACCTCAAGCCTTTGCCTAAAATTTATTTTTGGGGCCAGTTCTTTGACAGCTGATTGCCTATTGTATATATTTTGATCATTTTTAGGTTTTTCTGTTAAGATTTCTTTAAGTTTTTGTCTTCCAATGTAAGTATGTGATGCATTCATCCATTGGAATAATGATCCTTTACCAAAAATATCAAGATCGTATGAATAATTATGGTTTTTATCTATAAAATCTTCACCATCATCCTCAAAGTATTTCCACTCCCCAGTTAATCTTTTTATAGATGTATCATTTACGTCATATAATGCATTAATATACAACTTCTTATTTTTAATTACTTGATACAAAGCACCTAAATAACAAAATAAAAGAACTGTTATTAAAATTCCAAAATAAAATAAGTAACAGTTGTTCTTTATATATGATATTATTAAAATTGCAAATCCAAGTAAAAACATACAAAATCGTAATATACTTATATTATTAAGATTCTTTTGCTGCCTTTTGAGTAATAGAAAATAGCGAGATTTTCTTTTTTCATATTTTTCTTTTTGTGATATCACTCCTACTCCCCCTCTTAGGATTAAACACCTTTTAATGACTATTCTTCTTTAATAATTTTGATACGCTTCTTTATATTGAATTGATTGGGTATGGAATTTAGCAATTTATCTTCTCTTCCAGTAAATTGTATTTTCTATAAAATATCGGCGCATCTATTTGATTATTTTTACCGCAGTCATATACATTTTTACATACATATAATAAATCATTTATATTATTATGAAGCGTCATAATTCTACGAGTCAGCTGATTATTTTTAAACATTCTTTTCATAACTATTCCTGCTAATTTTGAAGGCATTTTATAGGCAAATAATTCATTATTATAATTTTTTAGATTTACATTTCTAGATGAAATTATTTTTACAGTTTCCCTTATAGTTAATATTGTTTCTGATAAAATTTTAGAGGAATCCATCAGTTTTTCTGCTGCCTCAGTTGTATTTTTTATATCGCCATATTCTCCAGCGTTTGTTATAACTGCTGCATTTATCGCCATGTGAATCCAAATCCACTCTAGCATATCAAAAGGTATTTCAGCTTTAATATGGCAATCAGATAACAATTCCAATAACTTATCATAATTTTTAATATTTGTTTTTTCTTTGCTTTCAAGCATAATATGATCAAATATACAGCAATTTAGTTCATGATCACTTATATTTCCACCTGCTACTGGATAACCAAGTATGAACTTCCATCCTTTAAATAAATTTTCAATATAATTTTTATCTTCCCATATTCCGTTGAAAATTATCAAAGTACCATTAATGCCATTCTCTTTTAATGTTTTTATTACGCCTTCGATTTTTCCAGCTGGAACACTCACTAATATGAAATCATAAGAACTGTTTTTATTTGCAATATGGATCTTATAATTATCATTTTTTTCTTCGCCTTTATTGTTAAATCTTCCATCTAATAACTTAACATTTATATTTTCAGCTACAAATGCTTTTTTGCTGTCTCTTGTTAAATGCTCTACTTTGTGCCCCTCTTTTTGAAAAACATATCCATAAGTTGTTCCAATTACTCCAAGCCCTATTATTAAAACTTTCATTTTTACACCTCTAAATCTCCATTTATATTCCAGTTAATTGTAACATATTTTGTAAATACTATCCTTTTATGTTTTCAAAAATCATTATTTTAATTCCATAAATCTTATGGAGTTACATAGTAAGCGTTCAATAAATCTATAATTTACTATACAAAAAAAATCGCAAATTCAATTTTCTTGAATAATGCGATTTTAGAATTTATTAAATCATACTCTTTTTTTGTAATATTGTTTTTAGGCTATAATTGTGAAATGGTAAATGGATTCACAAAAAGTAAATAACCATTTGACCTCGAAAGTTTATCCATCTTTTTTATTATTTCGCCAGCTTTATCTCCAACAGTAGTTCTTTCAAGAAAAATCACTCGGCAGATCCCACTGACTACATGTTTTAAAACAACCTGAGGAATTTGATTTTTGCTCAATTCATTTTCTCCATTTAATATAATTTCATCAATAATTTTATTTTTAGGTTCATATATTTCTTTAAACTCTTTTAATAAGATTTTTGCCTGCTCATCTATCTTTATTTTTTCCTTCTTCATTAATAGTCACCTCATTGCCTTTAAAAACATATTCTAGATTATTATTTTCACGTAATAATTTACTAGTATGACTCAATTATAGCACAAATTGTAAATACCAATCATTAAATTTTCCTTAATCTATTTTTACTAATTACTCCATAAAATCTGAATATTACTTAGTTATAATATTTTATTAACTTCACTATCTATTAGAAATATTATAAACAATCTTTCTCATAATATTTAATAAATTTTCTCTTTCTTCATAAGTATCTAAAGAAATCATTATTTTTCCATAAACCTCTTCTTCAAATTTTATATGCTCCTCTTGCGCTTTTTTCCCTTCTTCCGTAAGCTCTAATTTATAAGATCTTCTATCTCTTTTACTAATAGATCTACTTATAAGATTACGCTTTTCTAGTCTATCGATCATGTTAGTCAATGTACTTTTAGGAATATTCAATATTTCTAAAATATCTCTAATAATAACTTCTTCTTTCTCAGAAATAATTCTAATTATGGATATTTCGTTATCACTAAGTCCTTTTATTCTAGTATATTTAGCTTCAATATCTTTATAGCTTGATTCAAATAACATACGATGCCATAATATATTAAATTCATCTATTTGCTTTTTACATTCTTTATCCATATTGTCACTCCAATCTATTAATGATTATTTTCTTATCTTAGCGCTAATTGAAAAACTCTTATAATTAATCTTTTTAAAATCAAATGACTCAAATCCGCATTTTACTAAAAGTGCCTTAATTTCTTTTTCAGAATATAGTTTATAATCACCATTATTAGATATCTTACAATATAAATTTATAAATTGTCTACAAATTGCTGGTGCTGTTGGATCTCCTATAATTAATAATCCAGAATTCTTTAGTACTCTTTTCATCTCTAATAAAACTTTTTCTGGGCTTGGATAATGATGAAAGGATGCATTACATACAATTACATCAAAAGAATTATCTTCCCAAGGAATATACTCCGAATCACCAACTTTTAGTTCAGCTTTATCCCCAAGATTTTTCTTAGCTATCTCAATCATATTTTCTGAGATATCTACTCCATATAAACCAAACTTATAGTTGGCGCTAAGTTTTATTAATACATTACCTGTCCCACATCCAACATCTAATATTTTTTTAGGATTTGCGCTTATTACCCTACTAACAATCTCATCATACATTGGAGCTACAAACTTGCCATCACTACTTTCAGCATAAACTTCAGCTGTCCTATTAAAGTTTATTCTCGAATTTTCCTTAAACATGTTTTTATTATTACCTTCCACATAAATCACTCCCCATAATAATAGTTCTATTTTAGTATAGTTCCATATGCGAACTATACTTAGATACTACTACTGCCAAAAGTAAAATACAACCATTTTTTATATATTTTCCTGTAAATGCAAAATATATTAATTTGTATCATGATTAACATTACATATTCCACAATTCTAAATTACGGCCAAAATCCTTGCAATATTTTTAGAATTATGATAAAAAATTATTTTTGTAACATATATAAATACAAGAATATTATTAATTCTTTAGTTGAATTTCACTACTTTTGCTACATATTACTAAATCAATGATTTTCCTTATATTTAGGCATCAAAAAATCACTAGACATTGCCTAGTGATTTTTTAATTATATAAATGCTGTATTAAATTATTAGTTAACATTTTCATTTTTATTTAACAATGCACGATATATTAAATAATACGGTAACAAAAAGCTTAATATACTATTTTAAATATTCAGTAACAAAATCAGTAAAAAGAATACCTTCTAAATGGTCAATTTCATGACAAAAACATTTTGCTAAATCTCCTGTGCCTGTTAGTATTATTTCTTTACCATTTTCATCTAATGCTTGAACTGTCACTTTTTCTGGTCTTAATAATCTTCCAAATACATGTGGATTACTTAAACATCCTTCTATAACTTCTTGACTTCCTTCTTGTTTAATAATCTTTGGATTGACTAATTTTATTAGACCTTGTCCCATATCTATTACAACTAATCTTTTAAGTATTCCTATCTGCGGCGCCGCTAAGCCCCCTCCATTTTCTGTATTATACATGGTTTCCGCCATATCATCTAGAATTTTCCTGATCTTTTCGTCTACCACTTCAACTTCTTTACTTTTCTTTCTTAAAACTTCATCACCAAATAATCTAATTTCCCTTAATGCCATTTAAACTACACCTCTACTTAATTGTGCTCTTGATTTTCTTTCACTTTGTTCAAAAAGAAACACTTCCTCTATTGCACAATGAAATATTTGAGAAATATCATAAGCTAGCCATATAGATGGCTCATATTTTTCTGTTTCAATAGAGTTTATTGCTTGTCTTGATACTCCTACAAGAGCTCCCAATTGTTCCTGAGTTAATCCAATAGCTTCACGAAATTCTTTTAGTTTATTTTTCATTAACAACCACTCCTGTCATGTCTACCTTACATAAAAGTATATTCCACTTTAAATTTAATGTCAAGTTAACATTACATGATGTGTGTCTTTAGTTCCAACTTTTCAAATTCAGTATTATTCATTATACTGTCCAAGTGGCATTGCACTATAAATTTATTAAGCTAAATTTTCTCCATCCTTAAATGCTCTTAAAGATAACTCATCAAACATTGCTAAATCAGGATTATGACTAGTTCCACAGTAATGAATGCTATCCTCTAACTTCCAGCCTAATTCTTCTAACATATTATTCGCAAATTTAACGCCTTCTGCGCCTATCTTAGGATCAGGATTCCCTTGAGTAAATATTGTTATTAACTTTTTACCTGGATATTTTGCCTTATAATCATTTCCAATCATTGGGAATGTACGATCAAACCAAACTTTTGCTTGTCCTGTAATTGTATAATAATATATTGGAGAACCAAATACGATAGCATCTGCTTCCTTAATTGCATCATACATTGGCTTCAAATAATCATTAACTGCACAACCATCATGAGTACGACAATACATACATCCTTGACATCCACGGATTCCAGAATCATTTAAATCAAATTCAATAACCTCAGCACCTTTAGACTTAGCTCCTTTTGCAACTTGTTCTAATAATTTTGCAGTATATCCATTCTTTCTTGGACTGCCTTTAAAAATAACTACCTTTGACATATCTTATCTCTCCTTTTAAATATAAAATTCTCTAAATTCAATCAATTATCTATTGACTGACTTTATTATATTAAGTAACATATAAATCAACAAGTACGCAAAAAATGTTTAGCTACTAATATTTATATAAGTAATGGAGGTTGCTTTTATGGAAAATTGTTCTATTGAATATGCTTTAAAAATTATAAATGGAAAATGGAAATTATTAATCATTTGGGTTATATCTCAAAATGGAATTGTTCGCTTTAATGAACTACAGCGAAAAGTTGATGGCATATCCAGTCTTATGCTCTCAAAAAACTTAAAAGAACTTGAAGAAGATGCTCTGATTATTCGCCATCAATACAATGAAATTCCACCAAGAGTAGAATATGAATTATCAGAACTTAGTCAAAAACTCATAGTTGCTTTACAATATCTTGGAGAATGGGGCGAAGAAGTTCATAAATATAAAGAAACATCTGTATAATTAATAATCAAAAGTTTTCTTCAACCATGAATAATATACTTATACTAATTCATAGCTACATGCTTTTTTAAAGTTTCGCAGAAAAAAATCGCATATTCATATTTTTTTGAACAATGCGATTTTCTGCTTATTTTATACCATGATCCTATTAAATTTTCCTAATAAATTTTATGAAGGTTACTAAATAATCTAATAAGATAATTATTAAAATTATATGTATCTGAAATAAATTCTATAATCATCTTTACAGTGCTACCTTTGACATATCTACCAGTTCTTTGGAGTTTGAGGTAATCTCTTCTAAAGTAGCCGTTATCTCTTCAGTAGCTGCTGCTTGTGATTCCGCTATCATGTTTGTATTGCTAATCTCCTTAATAACTTCATCAATAGAATTTCTCATTTCAAGAAGCAATTGTGATACTTTTTTTGACGATTCACTGCTCATCTGCGAAAGTTTTCTCATCTCACCTGCAACAACCGAAAAACCTCTTCCTGCCTCACCTGCCCTTGCAGCCTCAATAGCTGCATTTAAAGCTAGAAGATTAGATTGAGAAGAAACACTGGTAATAAGATTTAATATAGTATCCGTTTCCTTTATTTTTTCTTCCGTTTTTTGTGTTGCATTTACAATATTATTCATTGAAAATGAAAGTCTTTGAGAATCAGTAGCCACTTCCTCAATACTTGCACTTGTCTGTTGCAGTGAGCTAAAAATGTTCTCTGCTACTTCTTCTACTTTAAACTGTTTATTTAAACTTCTCCCAATTCCAACTCCACCAATAACATTTCCACTTGAATCCTTAATTGGATATGAAATTCCCTTAAATGATACTCCAAATATTTCTTTGGGCACTATCACACTGTGTACCTTACCTTCTTTTATACTTTTATATAAAGGTTCCTCAGGAGTTAATTCTTGTCCAACTTTAATAGGCAAGTTAATAGAATCACCATCACGATAATATATAAATTTCTTAGTATCTGCTACTGCAACTGCTATATCATCTTGTAATATTTCTTTTAATTCAGGAATAACCTCTAAAAATGCCTCAAGTCTATTTTCCATATATACATCCTCCAATAAATCCAATCTATTATAGATATATATTCGATAAATCTTTCTATATTCCTTGTTTTTTTGCGTTGATTTTGAAAATATATCATTTTATTTTTTAGTATTATTTAATTTGAAATTAATAATTCTTTTGAAAAGAGATTTTTTTAGCTTTCTCCTTTAAATCCATACTGTACTTATTATTTGAGTAATTATAGATTTTCTTTATTATGAGTAAATGTTTATCATACCGAAGTCTTAGAATTCTCAAATCATTCCAAAACCTTTTAAAGTTCTAATATAAAAAAACTTCAGATTACTATTGATATCACTCCATTAAAAGGTATGTAAAATGTTAGAAGTGAAGCTCTTTGAGAAAGAACCTCACTTCTTATTTTTTTCATATAAACTTTTGTTTAATTGTAAAACTAAGACATAGCTTTTAGGGATTTAGTTCTATTTTAGAATTTCGTAGTATTTTGCATATAAAAATCACAAAAGCATTTTCTTAAATTTTAAATTTTTGAACTATAAGGTTAAGTTTTTCAGCTAATTCTGCTTGACCTTGTGCTGCTTTGTTAACCTCTTGAATACCGGTATTTGTTTCATCTATACTAGCTAATATTTCTTCAGAGCTTGCAGCGGACTCCTCAGCAGTAGCTGATACATTCTGAATAACTATATTCACCTGCTCTATGGTTTCTGACATCTGTTTTGCTGCAGAAGCTATTCCTGAAGCCATTTCATTAATATACTCTGAATCTTTTTCATACTGTAATCCAGTTTCAGAAAGCAGCATATAACTTGGTTTAACATTACTTAGCATAAATTCTAGCATATCATGCCCGCTTTGTGTAAGATTATCAAATGCGCTCTGCACTTGAACTACCATATTCTGAATGTTTCCAACTGCTTGAGTTGACTGTTCAGCAAGTTTTCTTACTTCATCTGCAACTACTGCAAATCCTTTGCCCTGCTCACCAGCTCTTGCAGCTTCTATAGCTGCATTTAATGCAAGAAGGTTTGTCTGTTCAGCTATGCTTGCAATTGAATCAGCCATAACCTTTACATCTTCAACAACTTTTCCTTCTTCAATAGCCTTAGTTATATTTGTCTGTTGTTTTTCGTATATCGAGTTGCTTACGCTTATTTCATTTTCTGCTTTATTTTTAATACTTTTAGCTCTGCTCGTTATTTCTTTTGAGGACTCTTTAGCACCATCTGCGCTTTCTGCAAGTTTCATTGTTGTAGACCCAATTTCTTCTGCAGATGCAGATACTTCTTCAGTAGTTGCACTCAAATCCTGGTTTCCTCTTGCTATTTGATTTATAGATTCTGTGACTATTTCCATCTTAGATGAAATTTCCTCAGTTGTAGCAGATAATTCTTCACTTGTAGCACTCAAATCACTAGAACTATTTATTATTTCAGAAATTAACATCCTAATTTTATCTCCAGCTAAATTCAGGGATTTTGCTAGCATTCCAATTTCATCTCTACTATCTATATGTATTTTATTTGTTAAATCTCCCTCACCAATTGCTTCTGCAAATACTACTACTTTTTTTAATTGATTCGAAATTATTCCAGAGATTAGCCATCCAAATATGATAGCAAGAAGAAGCCCAAGGACTGTTATTATGTTTATCGTATATAATGAAACTTTAAAAGTAGCATTATTTTCATTATAAGCATCGTCAGCTTCTCTTAGATTTATATCTATTAACTTATCCAAACTAGCAAATGCTTGTTTTCTAGCTTCTGTTACAGCATTAAATTTTGCATCAGCTTCTTCATAATTTTTTTCCATTGCAAATTTAATCACAACATCACGAGCTACCTTATATGCTTCAAAATCCTTTTCAAATTTTGAGAAAATTTCTTTCTCTTCCTTTGATGTAAATGATTTTTCGTATTCTTCTATTAATTTCGTATTAGAACCATTTAAAGTGTCTATCTCTTTAAGAATTGAATCTTTCTGTTCTTCCTTACGCTGATATACAAGCTTTAGCAAATCAGCACGTATGCCTGCAGTGTTCTTCTCAATGTCTGTTAAATTCTTTATAGTTTTTAAATCATTATCATGCATACTCATTGCATTAGAATTAATTTTGCTAAGATTCACTATCCCAATAGCCCCAACAACACCAATAAATAATGCAATCAATACAAAACAGGAAATAAGCTTCTGCCTTGTTTTAAGATTATTAAACCATTTTCTCATTCCAATCTCCTCCATTTTTTCATCTATCATTCCTTATTATATAATATATTTATATTTTCCTCCATCTTTTTTACCATTTTTTCGTCATTATACAACTAATCAAAACGTTATCAAACAATTATAATCATTTTATCACCTATTAATTAGTACTTTTTTTAAGAAAGTACAAGTAAGAATATAATAAAATTTAAAATTATAACTTATCAGTTTAAAGTGCATCCTATATTTTTGCTATTCTCAATCATTTATAACAAACATAAAAAGTAAATACCATACTATTTGATTTTCAAATAACACATTTTTTATTTACTACGGTAAACCTACGCATTGTACTTCACATTTGCCATTATTCTGACATAATAAATAACTATAATAAAATCATAAACTTAATAAAAACTTTTTTTCATATATATTTCCCCAAATATATAAAGCAAAGAGTAACATTCATATTCTCAATATGTTTGTTACTCTTTGCTGTATTTCAAATAACTATTAAATTAATACATAATCATATGAAAAAAATGCCATACTTTTATTACTGAAAATCAAACCTAAACCAAGTCTAAATTAGGTTTAAGTTTGCTCATATAAGTATGTCTTAAAAAATATAAAATTAACTAACAATCAAATATTCACCACTCAACTATTTATTATAATTACTTTCATATTAGCTATTTTTTGTCTTATATTACTTTAAAATTTCACATAAATATGATTACCTATTACCCTGACATGATTTAAATATCGACCCTACTCTACTATTTAAATCAAAATAACCTGTATCCATTAATATTATTGGTTTAACTTTCAGGGCATTTGGTCTCCCATTTTCCAAACAATCTTCCTCTGCATATGTTGCCACAATCTCACCAAGAAACATTGTAAAATCAAATATAGGAATGGTTTGTATCACTTTACACAAATAATTTATTGAACATTCCTTTATCATTGGTGCATTTCCTGCTTCATCATAGAAGGATTCAAAAACATTTGATTTATCTACTTTGCTTCCAGAAACAGTTCCACAATAATCAGTTTTTTCAACGTCATCGGATTTAGGAATATTTACAGTAAAAAATCCATTTTCTAAAACTCCAGATGTTGTATAATGTGAGTTTTTCAACGATATATAAAGTACATTTTTTTGACTTACAACTCCATATGCTCCAATTGTAGCATAATTAGGTTTTCCATTAACAGTAGCTCCTGCTAAAACACTGATAAATGGTCCAAATGGAATATTAGCTATCTTTTTCTTTGTCATATTCATTCTCCTATCTAATTATAATTTTGTTGCAACAACGAAAATTATATAGTATAAGATAATAAAAATATAGACTTTTTCTTTCTTATGAGTTATCATATAGATTAAGTATTCCCCTAACTTAGGATACTTTTTTGTTTTAAAATTTGTTAATAAATACGGTAATAATTTTATTAATAAATTAGCCTAAAGCTGATTTCTTGCCATTAATCAAAAAGTGTAAAGACAAGCTTGCTACCGCTAACTTATATTTATTTTCATATGTAATAGAATTAGTATCCTTCATAAAATTCTTAACATCTTTTAAGCTGATACCTGCATACATAGCTAAAGTATCGTATCTAATTCCAACGTCAATTATCAATACATCTATTATTCCTTTGACTCTGTCATCTTCATTTATACTACGTATCCCTTCAGACAGAATATAAATCTTATTTGATAATGATGAAGGCTCAGGACACTTTGGATTCCACACCAACTCTCTATTGTTTTTAATAGAATCCATTGCATTAGCATAAAACTCATTCAAATTTCTTTTTCCATCCATATAATCTTTTAGCCAATTATAATCAACATTTATCATTCTACTCAAAGTTTCAAGTTCAATTTTATAATCTTCAATCAATTTTTTTATGCTTTCTCTTGTTTTATCAATCTGATTAGAATTTCCATTTATTAATTCCATATCTTATCACCTAATTCTGTAATATATTTTTATATTTTTTTAACAAACATTTGTGAAAATTAGTTATTCAACACTCTCAATTAATACTAATCAATCTTACGATAATATAATTATTCATCAATCTAACGCCTTTTCATAAAGTATTCTCTTACAAAGTCAGGAAAGTGTATCGCTATATTATATGACATCGGAACAGCAACCTTATAACGAGGTTTAATCCTACTTTTCGAAATTATATTAGCAATAACTTTTGCTGCTTCTTTAGGATCAGTTAAATTTTGATTATTTCTATATTTAGCATCTGCTTCATAAAAAGTTGAATAATAAGAATCTTGACTAGTCATAAGATTATTTGAATTATTAACCATAGTTTTAAAAAAATTTGTTTTTATTGGTCCAGGTTCTATTACAGTTGCTTGAATATTATAGTTGTGCAGTTCTAAACGCAACGTATCACTTATTGCTTCAACTGCATATTTAGATGCACAATATGCACCATTAATAGGTTGAACAAATTTCCCCGAAATTGAGCCAATATTTATAATTTTGCCAAATTGTTTCTTACGCATTTCCGGAACAACTGCCTGAATCATATTAATTATTCCAAATACATTCACATCAAGCATGCTTTTTACACTATTTATATTGATTTCTTCTAAAGCACCTCTAGTTGAGTATCCCGCATTATTTACAAGAATATCAATTTTCTTAAATCGTGCTATCACTTCCTCCATCGCAACTGAAATAGATTCTTTTTGGGTAACATCTAGTTGTAGCTTTAATGATACAGTTAAATCTTTTAAAGCTTCTACCTTTCTAGCTGTTGCCACAACTATATATCCTCTCTCAGATAATATCTTGCAAAGTTCTCGTCCTATCCCCGTTGAGCATCCTGTAATTAAAACAACTGTCTCATTTTTCATATAAATTAACCCCCATTAATAAAATCTATGTACATCATAAATCACATGGAGGTTAGTTGCATTATCATTTGTTAATATTAAAATTTTTTCTTAATCTACTAAGTGACACAGGGGTCATTCCTAAATAAGAAGCAATATGATATTGTTTAATACGCTTTTCTAATCCAGGATATGCATTAAGGAACTGCTTATAACGTTCAATGCTATCTAATGCTTTAAAACTAATTGCATGTTCTTCTTTCATAATAAGAACACTATCAATCATCTTTTTGTAAAATAAAAGTAGTTCATAATTTCCCTCAACTATTTTTTCAAAATCAGAAATTTGGGCTACAATAATTTCGCTATCTTCTAATGCTTGTATATAATACATAGATTCTTTTTGAGATAGATGTGCTACATATGAGAATAGTACCCCACCCTCTTTGTAAAAATATTTTGTTGTATCTTTGCCTGCTTTGTCAATATAGTAAGAACGAAAAACTCCCTTAACAACAACTCCTATTTCAGTAGACTTCTCACCTTCCTGTAAAAAGAACGTATCTTTTCTTAATAGCTTTGGCTTAAAAATATTCTTTAATAATGTTATGTTTTTTTCACTAAGGAAAATCTCATTATTTTTCAAAATATTTATCCATAAATCATCATATACATTTTTACTCATTTAAAGCCCTCATTCCTTTGGTTTGAAATAATTATTCTTACAACTCTTATACTTTTATTCTTCTTTAGTATTATCCAATCACAATCCACTAAAAATATTGCAAATTTATTCTTATTTATTAATTTTACTTATCTAGTACTGCATATGTCATATATTCGAGTTAATTGCTTTTCTAATGAATCAATTACTTTGTCATAATCCTCTGTTTCTACTTCATTAAACTCTAATGTAACTATTTTCGGATTTGTACGATTAAGAACCCACTCTAACAATTCGTAGTCCTCTTCTTCCATAGCCTGATGTGTATCCATTACTTAAAATTTCCATATCCAAATGATTTAATATAGTCTATTCTTATCGAGTTCTTCTCTATAAGAAATTTTAGTGCTTTTGACCAGTTACACCCGATATACATTTTAGGATTCCCTCCCTATATAATTACATTATTTATTTGCATATGTTAATACTATAATTAACTAATAAACCACTTTATGTAACTTAATTATAGCATACTTTATAAAACTCTATTATTCAATTTCTAAAGCATGTCTTTATAGCTTTCTCGGTGAAATTTACATATTTATATAGCTGTATGAATAATCTAAATTTAATCGTTAATATAATAATATAATTATCGTTATTGCTGCCAATCTCCATTTATCCTCATCATAATCTCGGATAAATTTAATAATCATTTTCTTCTCACATAAAATTAGTCATTTCTAACATATAGCATAGTAAAAATCCAAAGTCCTACACCGCTTATTATAGGCAAAATATATGCTGGTATACGATTTATCAAGGTGCCAGCTATAATTAGTGCAATAGGTAAAGTTATTTTTGCTATGGTGATTCCTATACTCAGTACTCTTCCCCTAATGACATCTGGAATAGTTTGTTGAAATTCATAAAATATAGCTATATCAATTACTGATATGGATATGCCTGCTAATAACATTATTAAGCAAAAACATATTACATAAAGGTTATTATTATCACAGATTTTATACTGAATTATAACGGAGACGCCTATTGCTATCATGCAAATTGATAATATATTAATCATTACTTTTACGATTTTCTGATGTGAGAATTTATTCAGAGCTTTTCTTATTGTAAGCGCTCCAACAATCATTCCTATTGAGAAAAAAGCTTGTATTATCCCAAACAAATTAGAACTCAATTTTAAAATATTATTTACTATATAGGGCATTGGTACATTTATTGAAAGACCGATAAAGAAATTTAAAGCAATAAATATTTCAAGCATATTCACTATGTCTTTTTTACTTCTTAAATAGGTTACTCCATAAGTTATATCAGTAAAAATATTAAATTCTTCTTCATACTTTTCTTCATTGCTATGATTAAATAGGAAATCCATAAATAACTGAAGAAATGCCGACATGCCAAAAGAAAAACTATTGATTATTATAAAAAACCTTATGTCTAATAAAGCGTAAATTATTCCACCAATCATTGGTCCAAGTATAGAGGATGAGGATTCAATTATTTTACTAATAGAATTTATTTGAAGAAGCTTTTTTTCTGATACTAGATTTGGTTTTGCAGTTTCAATACTTATCCCATATATATTAGAAAATACATTCAATATAAATGTACTTAAATAAATCATAGATAAACTAAAAGGATGTTCAATGGTTAGAATGTATAGAATAAGCAATAGCATACCATTTAAAGTATCTGTAATTACTGCAAGTAGTTTCTTATTAATTTTATCAGCAAGCACTCCAGCAAATGGATTTACAAGAACAGTAGATAATGCTCCTATTACTAAAGTCATAGCAAAATTTAGACCTGAACCAGTAATTTTTAACACATATAAACTAATAGCAAAATTATATATAGATGTTCCAAATACAGATATAAAGCTTGCAATTGAAAATAAACCTATATTTAATAACTCTTTGTTCCTCGAAAAATTTTTTAGTGATAGAACTTTTATTAACATTGTTAATCTCACTTTCTCTTAATGATAATCTATTTTTTAAATTCAATTTAATTTTAAATAGTAGTGTTATCACCATATCAATAGGTTAATCAACAAAGTTTAATGATAAAATAAATAAAAGATAGGGTTAACCCTACCTTTTACCAAAGATTAAATATGAATATACTTTTTCTCCATCTCTAAAATAGCTTTCATATTTTCCACCTTTTTCCATATAGTTTGATACGTTTTCCTCAAAAATATTATAGTCAAGTTTTGAAATCTGTTCTTTAATATTATTTAAAATAAAATTTTTCCGATATTTATCTTCAATTAAACAGTTTGCTGCAAAATTTTTAAATAAAATATAGGTCCCTATTATATTTGAACTATCCTTTACATATCTATCAGCTACATTCAATAAAAACTCTTCATGATCAAAACTGTAATTGCTTGTACCTGAAATGTCTAAAAGCATATCAGCAGATTTATCTTTTATAGGAATTTGCTCAAAATCAGAACAAATAAATAAAATTTTTTTCTTGCAACTTATACTCTCCAATATACTTTTTAAAAATAAATGTTTATTTATATCATTATCAACAGCAATGTATATTGAATCATCGGGTAGATTTCTATAAACATTTCTTAGAAAAAATCCAATTCCTGAACCTAATTCAAGCAAAACTTTATGTTGCAAATTTTGAAAATCAATCTTTTTATAAATCCAATCCATTCCACGATAGACATTATCAAGATAGGTTGTATCAGTAGAATTTATATAATCTGTGATGTAATTAAAGTCAAACTTAAAATCAGAATCTATTTTTATATTAGAAACTCTCAATATTCCATCTTCAATTATGTATTCCTCTCCACAAGAGCAAATCAATTTCCCATTTATAACTTGGTTATTTGCTATATTTCCTTCACGAAGCTTTAAATCCTTTTTACATTTAAAACATCTCAAAAGATCAAGAGCTTTAAAATCTATGCCTATAATAGATTTATCTTTAATTTCTACATTTGAAAGCAAATCTAGTTTTATTTTAAGCTTTTGCTTCATTAATTTAAGTTCTCTTATTTTATTTTCTATCTCTTTATCTTTGTTTACGAAAAATGCTTTAAAACATTCATTTTCCTCATATCTTGCAAGCTTTGCTAATCTTTTAAACATGAAAATTGATTTAATTTCACTTAATGAAAATCCCATTCCTTTAAGTAATAGTATATCTTCCAAATCACTTTGGCATCTATCATCAAAGTCATATTGCCCTCCATTTTTTTCAGGCATTATCAAAGTCATATTTATATAATGACGCACAGTATCAATAGTTAAATTGTTAGCTTTAACGAACTTACCAATCTTCATATAATTCCTCCATCTATAATGAACTTCGATAACATCTCTTTTAATTGCTCCGCATACTATTCAATTAATTAAATTTTTTTAAAATTATCATTCCCTACTTTGAATTGAGTATTTAGCTATGTTCTCAACTTACAGATTCTTTGATAGACTGCTTATATGATTTACTAATAATATTTTCGCATAAATGGATCTACCATAAAAATTTGATTATTATAGAATAAACTTCTTTAATCATTTAATAATAATTCTGATTTAAATATTATAACGGCGTTTCCTGAAACTTTGGCCTCTATTGGTTCATTGTCTTCTATCTTTACCTCAACTTCGATGATACCAGGCCTATTTATAGCCTCCCCTTGCTTAGCTTTAAATCTAAATAAGGAATTATTATGCTTAACAAGATTGTGATGAACAAGATATGCACCTAGTGGACCATTTGCATTACCAGTAACAGGATCTTCATTAATACCTATTGATGGTGCAAACATTCTTCCATGTATTAAAATATCACTTTCTTTTGAATCGGTAGTAAAAATATAATATCCATTACATTTAATAACCTCGCTTAACTTAGAAAGTGCACTATAATCTGGCTGCAATGTATTTAAGGTTTCAATACTTTTAATACCTATCATAACTTTAGAATGACCTGTTGACACTATCTGAATTTTATAATCATCAAGTAAATCACTTTCTTTGATTTTAAGTGCTTTTAAAAGTTCTTCTTTATTTATACCATCAATAATTTCGCCAAATTCAATTTTTCCCTGTGTCATAATAATTTTGTAATCATTATTTTCTTTTATTATATCAACAGGTAAAATTCCAGCTCCTGTCTTATGATAAATCCTTGAAGTTTCCAGTTCATTTTCTATAGCACGTACATAATGACTTGCAATAGTTGCATGTCCGCAAATAGGAACCTCGCTTGTAGGTGTAAAAAAGCGTACTTGAACATCATACTTATTACTATTTGAAGAGAAAATAAATGCTGTCTCAGAATTGTTAAGCTCTCTAGCAATTTTCTGCATTTCATAATCAGTTAATCCATCTGCATTTGATATTACCCCTGCTGGATTTCCTGTAAATTTCTCCTTTGTAAATGAATCAACTTGATATAAATTATATTTTCTTGCCATGTTACCTCCAGATATACTTTAATTTATAGGCTAAAACCATTTCTTTAATCCATGGGAATTAATACCTATCCGTAATATAATTAATTATAGTTTTACTTTAATTCACTTACAAGTGCGCATTTTAAAAGTAAGATTTATGTTTGGATTGAAAAAATAATAAAAATTGCCTAACTTAAAAAACTCTTTTAAGAGCATCACTGATTTCATTCTCAAATATTCCACCATGATAGCATATAATTCTTTCAATATGATAATCCAAAAACTTTTTAACAGAATTCTTAGCTTCTTTCATATCTAAGGTATATTGAGACAATGCAATAACAAGTTCTCCGTTTTCTACTACTAAGGCATCTCCAGTTATTAATGATTTACTCTCTTTATGGTAAATGGATATATGTCCAGGCATGTGCCCAGGTGTGGCTATTATTTCAATTCCTCCGCAGTAATCGAAATAATCTCTATATTTCAACTTTATATCAACGTTACAACTTTCTATAGATTGGAGCATTTTATGAAAATAATCTGCTTCTACCTTCTCATTTTCTGATAATGAATCATATATATTTTCAGCTTGTTGTAATCTTAATGATTTTTTACTTCCACCAATATATGGAGCATCTTCTTCTGACGCTAATAC
Source organism: Candidatus Clostridium helianthi (assembly GCF_045310795.1). NCBI lineage: Bacteria > Bacillati > Bacillota > Clostridia > Eubacteriales > Clostridiaceae > Clostridium > Candidatus Clostridium helianthi. Next base: position 16,965 of record NZ_JBJIAB010000036.1, on the reverse strand, counting down.
TTTTACTTTAGGATATTTTCTTTTAAATTCTGCTAAAGCTCCTATATGATCATAATCATGATGTGTAATAATTATTTTAGATAAATTTTTTATATTAATATTTTTAGCTAATGCAGCTTCTTCTATTAAACTCAAAAAATTTGGATATCCACAGTCGATTAATATCATTTCATTCTCATCTTCCAATATAACTGGATGTATAGCATCACTTTGTCCTGAAAAATCGAAAAATACATCTAATACGTTTATTTTACTCATTTTAAGTCCTCCTAATAAGATTTCAATTATAGAAAATAATATCATGTTCAAAAACACTATAGTTAATTCTTAAATATTTCTGTATCATTTATGCACATATATATTGCATTAATAAACTTACATCTAAAATTTTGGTAAACCAAATACTCAATAAAAAAATGTGAAAATTCAATTTCCAAATAATTTTTCCAAAAATAATTTCTTTTCAACTCTGCCTATTATCAATTTTATATTTTATTTAGAATCTTAAGCTTATTCATTATCATATACAAATTCTTATATTCATAGAATTATCATTAACATTCTTCTTATGCAAAATAATGATAATAACTAGTATTTTTTGAGTTTCTACATATCACTTCTATGATACTCGCAACATAAAATAAAGAAAAATGCATTTTAACAAAGGAGAAAGAAAATGAGATTAAATGGATTAACAGGAAGGGTAATAACTCCCTCAGATAAAGAGTATCCAACTTTGAGACTTGAATATAATCTATCTATTAATAAATTTCCATTAGCTATCGTTTATTGTTATACACCAATAGATGTATCCAACGCTATTAAATGGTGTAGAAAACATCATGTAGGACTTCGCATTCGTACAGGGAAGCATAATTACGAAGGCTATTCAACAGATAATGGCGTAATAGTAATAGATACGACTCCTATGGACAAGATTGAAGTTAATACTAAAAATGATACTGTAAAAATTCAAGCTGGGGCAAGACTTGGAAATATATACTCAATAACTTCTGAAAAAGGGTATGCCTTTAATGGCGGAACATGCCCTACGGTTGGAATTTCTGGTTTGGTACTAGGTGGAGGAATAGGTTTATCCTGTAGAAACTTTGGCTTAGTATCGGACAACCTTATAGAGCTGCAATTGGTTAATGCGAAAGGTTATCTAATAACTGCCAATAATCATATAAACCGTGATTTATTCTGGGCCTGTCGAGGAGCCGGTGGAGGAAACTTTGGAGTTGTAACTAGCTATACTTTTAGACTTCATAAGGTAAATTATATTACTCTTATACAGCTTAGATGGAATAATATTTCCAGGGAAAAATTTGTTAACCTATGGCAAAGCTGGCTAAGAACTGCTGATAAAAGGATTAGCTGTTTTGCTGGTTTAAGTAAAAAAGGCATATATTTAAATGGATTCTTCTATGGACCTAAGTCTGAAGCTGAAAAGATTTTAAAAGAGTTTTTGCTGCTCCCAGGTTTACTAGATAGCTCTTTAATAGAATATGTACCTTTTATAGATGCTGTTAAAGCCATTGGTGCTTTTTACGGGCCTCCTGATAGATTTAAGGCTACTGGAAGGTTTGTTTACTGTCATCTAAATAAAACAAATATCAGAAATTTAATTAAGTATATAGATTGTAGCCCTGGAGATGATTGTTTTATCAGACTTTATACTTTAGGCGGTAAGATAAAAGATTTCTCCAGTGATTATTCAGCTTACTACTATAGAGATGCCAGCTATATTATTGGAATAACAGCAGATTGGGAAGAATATGAAGATGGCAATGTATTTAAAAACTGGGTATCAAAAGTTTTTAAATATGTGGAAACCATAACAAATGGCTCTTACGTGAACTTCCCCTATGCTCAGCTTAAATATTATGGCTATGAATACTATGGTGAGAATTATGGAACCCTTAGAATAATAAAAAAGATTTATGACCCAGAAAATGTTTTTAGATTCCCACAATCAATAGAACCTTAACCCTCTAAAAAAAATAGTCTGCTGATTTTAATTCAGCAGATTATTCTTTTCAAAGTTAGGTTACTTAATTTTTAACGAACAATTTATATAGAAGATTAATACTTCTATTTCAAAAGGTCCATAAAAAAATCTAGTCTATCCATTCCCATTTGTCTTTTGAGCTAAAAGCAAACACCCTATAATTGCAGAATTATCTCCAAGACCTGGAGGTACAATATATTCATCTAAGTTCGGCATTGCAACATACTTTTTCATTAATTGTTCTAATTCTGTTCTTATAAGTGGAAATAATTGACGTTGTTTCATTACTCCACCGCCCAGCACAATACGTTCTGGACTTAAAATTAATGTATATGCCATTACTGCTTGCGCAAGGTAAAAAGCTTCTATTCTCCATACTTCTTTATTATCTTCTAGTTCATATGCCTTTTTCCCCCATCGTTCTTCTATAGCAGGGCCTGATGCAATTCCTTCTAAACAATTTGAATGATAAGGACATGAACCTTCATATTTATCATTAGAATGCATACGAACTAAAATATGTCCCATTTCTGGGTGGCCATATCCTTCTAGGAGCTGACCATTTATCACTGCACCTCCGCCAATTCCAGTTCCTACAGTTAAATAAACACAACTCTGTAATCCAAATGCTGCACCTTTTTTTAATTCTCCGAGTGCCGCTGCATTTACATCTGTCGTCCAACCAATTGGAATATTATATCTTTCTTTTATAATTCCAACAAAATCATAGTTTGCCCAAGCTAATTTGGGTGTGGTTGTTATATATCCGTAAGTTTTTGATTTCTTATTTACATCAATAGGCCCAAATGAGCCTATACCCATAGCTTCTAAATTATATTTGTCAAAAAATTCGAATACAGATTTCATTGTTTTAGCTGGTGTTGTCGTTGGTATGCTTACTCTTTCTATAATTTCAAGATTTTCATTACTTACTGCACAAACAAATTTTGTTCCACCTGCTTCAATCGCACCATATTTCATAATAATTCCCCCCTTTATATATAGATATCATAATCATCAACTATACTTAAACTATGAAATATCTTCCAACCAGAAATGAGTGATACGCATAAGTATAGATTATAGTTGGGTTATCTATATTTAAAATTCTAACATCAATCCGATCTTTTCTAAATTTTTTATTTATCTTGGCCAACGTTGTTTTTTATCCATTAATTGTTCAAATTTATTGTGTGGCTCTGATTGATACCAGTATGCAACTGATGCAAGATCATCTTGGCGTTCAAATAATCCTTTGTAACATACTCCTATTTGTTGCACTGTAACTTTTAAATCATCTTGAAAATAAATTGGATCTGGTATATGCCAACGATAGAATCCGCGCATCGGTGGACAATCATTATTATGATATGGATTGTGTATTAAATCATCATTTGCTGAATAATATGGATATCCAAGAAACGGCGTACAATAAGTATTTTCTACTGTCTTGCCATCAACCTGTGATGCAAAGCTCCAAGAACCTCCGAAATAATCCTCCATTCCTGTTCCACAAATTGTAGGATATTCTTTATCGCCATCTATATAAAATTTAACTTCTCCTTCTCCCCACCAATATCTTTCTAATGTTGTCAAAGCTATATATGTTCCTACATAATGCCCTTTTCCTTTTATATTATCAATAATTACATAGTCTTTCTGTAATTCTGTTATACGCTCACGTCTCCATTGAGCATGAAAATAAGCAATATCTTCTGGTAATTCATCATACAAGCAGTAATCTATTTGATAGAAAAATGCTGGTATTGTATTATCATGTTGATTCTCTAGTGTAATTTTAGCTTTTTTATGAAAAGGCATTTGAAAATAGCTATTCATCCCTCTAGATGGAACTACTACTATTGGCATTGAATTTACAATACACTCTCTTGAAAAGCCGCAACAGAAGAAATCTCCAAGAGGACTTTCCACTGAAGGTGCTTCTTCTTCATCCCAATACATTCTTAAAACTAAATCTCTTAAAACATTACAATCTGCATCAGTTGTTTTATTATCAACCGTAATCCATATATGAGTTATAATCCCTGGTCCATCTACTTCAGCTAATGTCACCGTTTTTCCTGGCTCTATATCTCTTAAACAAGGGCTTCCTTTTCTTGAAGGTCCTAAATAACTTGCAGCCATTCCCCCTTTACCTTTTTCTCCGTTTGGATTTTCTGCATTGATAGCACGAGAACGTGCATTTTTTAGCACTGATAAACTAGTAAGTCCATTTGCAAATAAATAATTACTCATATAATAAAATCTCCTCTCTAATCAATTATTCTTTTACACCGCCAGCCATTATACCGTCCATGATTTGCTTTTCAAATAATAATACAAATAATATTATTGGTATAAGTATTATCCATCCCATTGTACTAATTAGATCCCAAGGCATACTATAGGTTGTTTCTTTAGGTATTGTAGTTATTCCAACACTTAATACTTCTATTTTTCTTGCAAAAAACAATGGTGTAAATAAGTCATTTAAACATGTAATAAAATTAATTATGCTTATGGTTGCTATAGCTGGCTTCATTAAAGGTAGTGTCACATAAAACATTTTTTGTATAGCTCTGCATCCATCTACTTCTGCTGCTTCATATATTGATGTCGGTATTTCATTTAAGAAATTATTCAATATTAGAATTGTGAATGGTATTAATGCGCTTGTATATAATATTATTAACCCTAAAAAAGTATCCACCAAATTGAATTTGTTCATAAAATCGTATAATGGTCTTGCAGTTACTATTCCTGGTATTAATGCTGAAGACACTATAGCTCCATAAGCTATTTTTAAACCTCTACTCTTATATTTCGAAAATGCATAAGCTCCTACTAAGCAAATAACAGTAGATATTATTAATGCAGCTGTAGTTATAAATAATGTATTTAAAGCTTTTTCTCCTAACTTTAACTCAAAAAATAATTTTTTATAATTTTCAAAGGTAATATTATCGGGAATATATTTTATAGGTGCTGTGAATAATTCATTTGACGGTTTAATGGAGGATATAAAAATCCAATATAGAGGTATTAATATAACCGCAGATATAATAACAGTTAACCCCCATTTTACAACAAAAGGTACAGTCTTATTTATTTTAAAATTCATAATTATCACCCCTATTTGTTTATTTTCTTTATATATTTAACATCAATTAATGTTAAAACTACCATTGTCGCAAATAAAACTACTGCTAGTGATGATGCATATCCCAAATTTAAATTTGTAAATGCTTCTGTCATTATTCTATAAGATAGTAATGTTGTTGAGTCTCCTGGCCCTCCTGATGTCATTGAATATACAACATCAAAACTAGTGAGCCTCCACATTGTAAAAAAGATACATAGTGTTAATACTGTATTTTTTATTCCTGGCAATGTAATTGAAAAAAATGATTTAATTATTCCTGCTCCGTCTATTTTAGCTGCTTCATAAAGGTCTGATGGTATAAACTGCAATGCTGCTAATACTAGTATCGCAAAGAAAGGGACATCCTTCCATAAATCAACTGAAATTACCGCTATCCTTGCAGATAATTCATTAATTAACCAATCGTAGTGAAAATTAGGTAATATTCGCCTTACTAAATCATTTATAAGGCCATAAGTATCATTAAAAGCCCATCTTGCAGCAAGGCCTGCAACAACCATTGGCATTGCCCATGGTATTAAGACAATTGTTCTTAAAAACTTTCTACCTCTAAATTTTATATTTAACATTAACGCTAGTCCTACACCTAATACAACGTGTAATATCATAGAAGCTATTGTAAATATAGCAGTGAATTCTATTGATGTAGCTAGTTTTTCATCAGTAAACATTTGTATGAAGTTCTGAGTACCAATAAATTTCGCTTCTCCACCTCTTAGTAAGCTCATATCAAAAAAACTATTCTTAAAGGTAGTGAATATTGGATATATTGTTGTAAAACCTCTTAGTATTAATACAGGTGCTACTAGCATCCAAGCTATCCATATCTTATTACGTTTATTACTCATATTCTCCTCCAATCTTTGATAATTGCTATAATAATTTGAATTTTCTATTACCATAAACTCCTTTGTTAAAAAATAAGATTATAGCGTATTTTTATAATTAACTCATACCTAAATAAACTAACAACTCTTAATGCTACTACTATTTAATTTAGGTATGAATCTTTCAATATTTATATCTAATTATTTTTTAGCATATTTATTTACTTCTACCTGTGCCTTTTGGCAGAACTCGTCTAGAGATATTTCATCAGAGGCATATCTTTGGAATAATGATCCCATAGAACTTATAAATTCCATTGCTTGAGGTGCCATTGGGCGTCCGTGTAGTTCAGTATTTTGTAAATACCCCTTAATTGCACTAAGCCCTTCTATTTTAAAGTTTGAATCATTTATTACATCAGACCTTGCAGGCAATCTTGAAGTCATCTCATAATAGTCTTTTTCTCCTTGTGGGCTTGCTGCATAATTCAAGAATTTAATTGCAGCTTCCTTATTTTCTGATGCTGAATTTAATACATAATTCCAGCAAGCTATATAGGCACTATTTTTTTCAAAAGTAGGCATTGGCGCTAAAGTTATTCCGTTTTCACCATATCTACCAGAATTAACAAAATTTTTCATAGCACCTGTATACATAAATATTGATGCATAGTCGTCATCAAAGAATTTTTGCATCATTGGATCATATTGATCAGCCAATTGAGCTATAGGAGTTTCACCATTCTTAGCCATATCATGCATGAATTTAACTGCTTCTTTTGTTTTAGGGTTTGTCCAATCATAATAGTCTCCACCGAACAAATTTACAAAAGTTCCGATTTCATTAAATACATAAGTTTTTTCCCATGCACCACCATATCCATACTTCCCATCTTTGCTGTAGGCCTTAACATACTTTTCAAAATCTTCTTTGGTTTTTATTGCATCTAAGCCAAGTGCTTTTACTTTTGACTGATCAACCCAAAAGCCTAATATCTCCATATACATAGGTACAGAATATATATTGTCTCCTACTTGTATTAAATCTTTTATATAATCTTTAGGAAATTGTGATACTACATCATTTTTCATAACAGTATTTTGTAGAGGCTCTAAGAAGCCCGTATTTTTAAATGCACTGATCATTTCATCATTGATTGTTATAACATCTACACTAGAATCTTTTGATGAAAGTATAGTCGTAATTTTGGCTTGCCTATCGTCTGTATTAGTTGGGCAAGCAATAGTATCTATTTTTATTCCTGTAGCCTTTTCTGCTTTTTCAATATACTTTTGAAAATCTTCATTAAAAGTTGTATCAACTGTCATTAATGTTATTTTTTCAGTTTTATTTGCTGAAGTTTCAGTACTTGATGGTTTTGTGCTTCCACACCCTGTAAAAAATGTTACTGCCATAACTGTCGAAGTCAATAAACACATGATTTTAGTTAATTTCATAAACTTTCCCCCTTAAATATATAACGTTTTCAGTTAAATTTCATATTCATTTTATTAAATCCAATAGTAAATTTAAATATATTATTTTTCTTATAATTTATAATTTTTTTTGTTTTTGATTTTCACAATTTATAAATATTGTAATGTACATAGTTATTATCTATAATAACATTAATGGTAAAATATTACACAACCAAAGGAGAGGGATACTTGATGATTATTATTTATAAATTAAAGTCTGTAAATAAATTTATAAAAAAATATCTTTCTAATTTTCAAAATAAAATAATAGTGTGTTTTATACTTTGTACTACCATTCCTCTTCTAGCTATTGGCTTAATTTCTTATCATACATCTGTAAAAATAGCACGAGATAAGATAATTAATAGTAATCTACTTATAAATAATCAGTTAAAAGTTGATATTAATAATCGTATGATGCAAATTGAGCATGTTGCTGATTCCATTCAATTTTATTTGTATTCTTTAAATAATACTCCAGTCTTTCCTCTATCAAATTATTTAAATACTTTTAACAATACTTCTAATAATATAGATGTATTAAAAAATAATTTTAATATATTTTATATAAATGCTTTTGTAGATCCAAGTTTAATTATAAGCAATAATAAGCTAAATTTTAACAACCTAAAAGCAATTGAGAAATATGGGGTTTCTGAAAACGAATTGATAAATTTAGGTATATCTCCAAAATGGGTTTTTAGATCAAAACAAGTCTTCCCATATATGATTTCTAATACTAACTTAGGAGTGGATTCTATATTTTGCTATAGGAGCGTTAAATACAATAAAAATGATTCTTTATTGTACGCATATTTTGTAAGTATTAAATCAGATGAATTTTCAGATATACTAAAAAACTCTACTGTAGATAATTCAATATCTAATTATATTATTGATGATGATGGAGTTGTTGTAGCTCACTCTGATAAAAGTAAAGTAGGCAGTACTTTAGATAATGAAAAACTTTCAATTATTAAACAAAATGATCTTCACAATGGTTTATCTTCATATAAGGATTCAGAAATTCTATCTTCAAAACTAGTGAATAAGTGGTATATTGTTACTGATATTCCTCAAAAATATATATTATATAACACTTTTCCGCTTATTAAGTTAATTTTCTTTTCTATTTTACTGCTAACTCCTGTATTCATATTTATTGCTATCTCTCTTGGAAAAGAACTGACAAAAAGGCTTAATAAACTATCCACAATAATAAAATCTGCTAAGCTTAATAATAATAGCATACAAATTGACAATCTTAATGAATTGATAGATCCTAACTCCGTACATTGTGACGATATTGATTATATAGCATTAATTTTTCAAGATATGATAAATACAATAAACGATAATTTCAATACCATCTTAGATTTATCAATAAAAAAAGAAAAATTGAATTATGATTTACTACAAACACAAATCAATCCTCATTTTTTATATAATATACTGGATTCTATTCACATATGTAACTCCATAGGCAAATTTGATATTGCAAATCAAATTATTATAGACTTATCAAAGTTCTATCGATACGTACTTCGTACCTCTGAAAATTTAATAACAATTAAGGAAGAACTAGAAATTTCTAAATTATACTTATCAATGGAGAGCATATGCAAAGATGGAAATATAGCTTGGAATTTTTATTTGGATGAAGGTATCGAAAACTTTCTAATTCCAAAACTTACACTTCAGCCACTTATTGAAAATTGCATTAAGCATGGAATTGGACAAGGTAAAAATAAAATCAGTATAGATATATCTATTGTTTATTATGAAAATTATATTTTAATTACCATTAAAGATAATGGAATTGGTATTAATCCTGATAAGCTTATTGACATGCAATCTATCCTAAAAAATAATAGTGTCGATAATAAATATCTAGGATTAAGTAATGTAAATGCTAGGTTAGCTTCTTCAAAGATATCTAAAGAATGTATAAAAATTACTAGTGATCTAAACAGTGGCACCAAAATTCAAATGATATTAAATCAAATTATTTAAAATATATATGTAAGGAGATGTATTTTTGAGAAAAGTAATTATAGTAGATGATAATCATTTATCTGTTGAAGGTATTTATAAAAATATAGACTGGAAATCTTTGAATTCAGAAGTAGCTTATATGTTTTATGATTCACAATCTGTTATTGATGCTGTTAAATCTACTAATATTGATTTAATAATATCAGATATAGAAATGCCTATAATATCTGGACTAGAGATGTCAAAGCAAATATTAAAATTTAATCCTAATATAAAGATTATACTTATAAGCGCATTTGATAAATTTGAATACGCAAGAGAAGCTATCAGAGTTGGGGTCTATGATTACATAGAAAAACCTATTGATTATAATTATCTCAGCACAATTATTAATAATGCATTCGTCCAATTAGAGAAAGAAAAAAGGAATCGTAAAATCTTAAATGAAAGTCGCCCATTAATGATAAGCAAGTTTTTTTCAGAATTAATCCATTTAAACAGTGATGAGGCAAAATACAATCTTTCTAAATATCCGGATTACTTAAATATAGATTTAAATTCAAAATATTTTCTGACATTAAATTTTAGAATAACAAACTCTAAAACATTGAAAAATGATTTAGGAATTGAAAAATATCATATTTCATTAATAGACTTAGGTGATCATATTAAATCTGCTTTTTCTAAGTTTCAATTATATCAGCTTTTAATCGAACGAGACGATATAATTACAATTATTGGTGGAAATTACCCTAATGGAAATTACTTGCTGAATAAAGTTCACGATATACTTAATTCATTCATGGAGCACTATAGTGATATATTTGAATTAAATATAGGCATAGGAAGCGTTATTGATTCTTTTTGGAACATGAAAATTTCTTATGATAATTCATGTAAAGCACTTGAATATAATTTTTTCTTTCCTCAAAAAAACATATTTGATATTCATGATATTGTTAGAAAAAATAATACAAATAATAGTGTTTACATTTATGCCAAAGAAGATAAGCTAATTCAGCTTATTTACAAAAAAGATTTAAACTCCATAAAAAGATGGATACAAGATTTTTATGAAGAAATTCTAATAAATTGTAACAATAAGTATTTAATATTTAACAATATATATTCTATTCTAAGTAATGTGCTAAAACTATTATATAACATGTCTATAAATACTAATGATATTGAAAATATTATAGTAAATACATACAGTAACTTAAGTACAATTTGTAACAGTTCCGAAATAATTAATTGGCTTTTTGATATTTTCAAGATTATTTGTAATAGACTTGATGAATCAATAAAAAATCAGCATGAATATCTTTGTAACAACGTAATTACATATATTCAAGATAATTATAGCAAAAAAGATTTATCCTTAAATGAAATTGCTTTATATGTAAATGTTAGTCCAGCATATTTAAGTGCATTATTCAAAAAACAAATTGGTGAAAACATAAGTGCTATTATAACAAATGTACGAATAGAAAATGCTTGCAAACTCCTAGAAAATACAAATCTATCTTTAAAGGAAATTAGCGAAAAGGTTGGTTATGTAAATCAATATTATTTTAGTTCCTGCTTTAAGAAGAAAATGAATAAAAATCCCTCTATTTATCGTCAAGGAATCAATGCGTAGCGATAGTATAATTTAATTGATAAAATATACCTAACAGAAAAACTTATACTATCTGTTGGATACAATTTTATATAGAAATAATTATTTGGTAGTCTTAACTCGCATCTCATCTGGAATGTTCCCAGACCAAAGCATACATTTTTCTAGTATGTCCCTTTCTTTAATTTCTGAACTTGCTAGCATTTCAAATAAATATACTAGATACTTTTCTGATACTAAGCCATTAGCTTTAGCCGTTTCAATAACACTATAAAGAAGTGCACTTGACGCTGCGCCTTTTTGCCGTAGTGGAAAACATCCAATTTTTTATGCCAATTACAAATGGATTTATGGATTCTTGGGCCGCATTATTATCAATTTCAAGACATCCATTTGTCAGGAAAATTCTCATATACGGCAACACCTTTTGAGCATATACAAGAGCTTTGCAAAAATGACTTTTAGTAATATGATTTGCATTACAGAAATTTCCTAATGTTCCTTCGTAGTAAGAAAAGGTAGCAACAATTTCTCTCCAATTTGTATTTTCATTATTCTTCATATAAATAAATCTGCATTGTTAAAATCTATACTAATTTTAACAATGCAGATTTACATTTATCTATCCGTTAATTCTTTTACGTTTACTATATATTATTAGTTAACAAACATATAATATCTCTAAATCAAACTTATACTTTTTCAGCTACTTATGATACAGTAAACCGTATCAGTAGAAAGTTATATTAAATTTTTAAGAACTTATATTCTATAAACTTCTATTGCTTATAACCTTCTCCTTAGATTCTTCTGATGTAAGTTTTATTACATAACAAATAATGATCATTGCTGTAAATGCAGATATTCCATATACAAAACCAAGTCCAGCATATCCAAATTTATTAATCGCATTTCCGCCAACAATAACTCCAATAGTAGTCCCAATATACATAAAAGAACTATTTAAACTCATTACAGTTCCACGTAATGATGGTACAAGCTCGCTTATTATTGAATTAAGGGAAGCTAGTGAGGCACCTGCACTCATCAACCATACAAGAATACAAGGAATTGCTAAACTAATATTAGTAGATGTATATGGTAGAGTAGAAAGAGCTACTGCTAAAATTGTTAACCCTATAATAACCACTCGCCCTTTACCAAAATAATCACCTAATAATCCACCTGATAAATTTCCTATCAAATTCCCAAATCCAACCACAACAATGATAGTACCTATTGCACTAACACTCATATTAAACGAATTAGAAAGCCATGCTCCTAAGAAAGAATACATTCCAAAACTAGCAAACATCATAAAGAAAGTAACAAGTAATCCAAATACAGCTCTTTTATTTGTTAAAACAAGCTTTAAAGAGTGAATAAGATTTGAAGACGGCGTAGACTTAGTTACTTGTTCAGTAGAATTTTCAATTATAGGAAATGAAAATATTATTAATAAAGTAACAACTGCACCTAAAATACCAATAATATAGAAAGAAAAACGCCATCCGGCAACACCAGCTACAAAAGCACCAAGTGGAACTCCTAGAATTTGGCTAATGGAAAGTGCAGCTGTCACAACTCCAACAACACGGCCTCTTTTTTCAAAAGGAATAATGTCTCCTATTGCTGCCCAAACCTGTGGTGAGGTTGCTGCTGCAATACCTGATAAAGCCCTAAAGACAAATAAAGATCCAAAATTCCAAGCACATCCGCATAGCAATGTAAAAATACTAAAAGCCAATATTCCCCATTTAAGCATTGCTCTTCTTCCTACTTTATCGGATAAAGGACCAAAAGCGAAACCACAGATTGCATAAGGAAGAGAGTATGCAATTACTAAAAGTCCAGATTGAGATACTGTAACATTAAAATCTCTGCTTAAAGTTGGTATTAGCGGAGAAACTAAAAATGTATCAGCACCGATTAAAAAAATAATCATAAACAAAATAAAAACAATCCAATTTAAATTTTTCATATTCTCTTTATTATCCATAATAAAATATCATCCCTTCAAAATCCTTTTATTTCATATATGAAGTATTTTATTAGAATGAAAGCCACATTAATATTAAAGTTGTCTTTTATTAATGGAAATACACCTCTTTGTATTTTTTATTGAATCCTTTTACAAAAATATTTCATATATGAAGTATTTCTCTAAAAGAAAAACCTTATTAATTAAGGTTATCTTCTATCTTTGCAAGTAATTTATATAATGTTTGCTGTTCTTCTTCACTTAAAACGCCATACATATCAAATAAGAACTTTTGATACGCAATGTCCATTTTAGAACGTACCCGAATTCCTTTTTCAGTTATAGAAACCAATGTTTGGCGCTTATCAGAAGAATTTTTAAAGGTTGCTACAAGTTCTTGTTTTTCCATTCTTCTTATTATTGTTGTCATATTACTTGCAGCACATTGTACTTTATCTGTTAATTCAGACATAGTAATTGTGCCTTCTAATGGTATATTTCTTAATACTCCAAATTGAACTCCTGTAGCTTCATATCCAGAAGTTGAATCAACAAAGTTATTAACAGAAACATCATTAACATGACGAATTTTCATGTAAATATTACGTAATAAATCTTTTGACATATTTTTACCTCTTAAATACTTCATATACGAACTATTTTTATAATAAAACTTATTTAATTCTTTGTCAATACTGTTATATTTATATATTACATACAATTATTTCAACCTTAATCAATACTTGGTTAACATATTTTTTCATTGTTATAAAAATAAATACTCTCTCTTAATTCATAATTAATTTATAAACTAAGACATGAATTGTTTGTATATTATCTATATAATCAGTATTATTATATAAAGATTTTTCATTAATCAGCCTCCTATTCTTCTCTTATTTTACTTATTTTAGTCTATATGATATTTTATATATAAATAAGTATGTACTTTATGGAAAATGATTATCATATTTTGTTTTAGAAGAACGTTTAAATAAAATAATGATTATTTATGAAACTGTACTATATTATTTTATATATTAACAGTATTTAATTTGTAGGAGTGTAAAAATGAAGGTTAGTATAAACATTATCTCTTCTGAATTAGAGGAAGAAGTTATTTTTAACGTACACAATGTTCAAGAAAAAATTACTGAAGCCATAGAATTACTGACATCATCAAATGAAGTTATTAAACACTTACTTGGAAGAAAAGAAGAAAAATATTACAAAGTAAACGTAGATGAAATTTTTTATATAGAATCAATAGACAGAAAAGTATTCATCTATACGAAAACTCAAACATATGAAATTTCTGAGAAATTGTATGTTCTTGAGGAACAATTAGCTAGCATGAATTTTATTAGAATTTCTAAATCTTTGCTACTCAATATTGATAAAATACACTCTTTTTATCCAAAGTTAAGCGGAAATCTAGAGGCCCTTTTAACTAATAATGAAAAAGTAATAATTTCAAGAAGATATGTTGCAAATTTAAAAAACAAATTTGGAATGAGGGATGGCAAATGACCTTTAAATATTTAAAAGAAATATTAAAATTAACCTCAGTAGTTTTTACAGTAATAACATTATTTCAGCTTATTACAAAACAATCTTTAGATAATGAAAAGCTTTGTGAATTATTAGCTTTATCATTATCATTGTCATTAATAAAGATGGTTATTAATAAATATATTATTTCTAAGGACTCAATATTTAACCCATTATTATATATAATTATAATTTGGTTAATGATTGCTGCATCAAATTATCTTTTTAACTGGAATATGTCCTTATCATTAATGCTCTCAACATTTATTGAAGTTATATTAATTTACATATGTGTACGACTCATTAATTATCAATATGAGAAAATAGACGTAAAAAAAATGAACGAGATTTTAGATAGAAATAGAAAAAACAAAAAACAACAGTAGATCTTTGTTTATTTTTATATTAGTTTTAATACCGCTTAGTTATATAAATATACCGCTTACGTAAATACGTATTGTTCTTATTTAATTTGTATTGTACTCTTACAACATGATATGAATTAAGAAAGAAGGTTATATTATTATGATGATTATTAATATTATTTCAGAGGTATTTAGCCAAACTCCTTTTTATGTTTTGGTTATATTTATTTACCTTTTAAAGCGTGGAATTAATGCTAGTAAAGATGGTAAGTTATCATTTGCTAAAATGTTCATTATGCCATCCATTTTTATTATTTGGGGCTTAGAAAAGCTGCTAACAAAATTTAGCTATTTAGGCCTTTCTATGATTTTTTATATCATTTGTATGTGTTTTGGTACTTTAATATCATATTATTTATATTCTCGATATAGAAAAATATATGTAAAGGATGGCTCTCTATATAAAACTGGCTCATATTTACCAATAACTATTATGATGACTAATTTTTTTGCTAAATATCTATTAAATGTTGCTATGGCTGTTAATCCGTTGTTATACAGTACACTTTTCTTTAATATTTTGTATTCATTATTATCTGGCTTTTCCGTCGGATTATTTATTGGAGGTATTTTACAAGCATATAAATCTTATTCGAACTTAAAAGCATTAGCTTAGATGTATGATTAACACATCTAAATTAAAACTTCACATGTATTTTATCAGTTAAATCCCCTACTAAATTAATATGCTCCCCCTATAGTAGACAGTAAAAATAAAAAACTGTTTTTATAAAGGGAGCATATCAATTTCTAACTTAGTTGATTCACCAATAGTCTTTACGACTGAAGTTTTATCTCCTACTTTTATCTTGTCAATACTTAATCCTTGCATTATTTTAACCTCCTATTATTTTAATCTATACACACCGAAATGTTTAGAGGTCAACGGCCTCCTTACATTTCAGCTCTCCTTTTATCTGATATCTAACATCTTCAATAAATTAAACTAAATTCAGCAGGAGTATAACTCCACCTGAAAAAGTTCTATATTATTCAGCGCTCTTTATTTCATTAACTTGATCTATTAATTCTGGTACTACTTTAGTAAGATCACCAACTATTGCATAGTCAGCAATTTTCATTATTGGAGCTGAATCATCTTTATTTACAGCAATGATTAAATCTGAATCTTGCATACCAGCAACGTGTTGGATAGCTCCAGAAATACCACAAGCTATATATATTTGAGGTCTAACAGTCTTACCAGTTTGACCTACTTGATATGCTCCATCAATCCATCCTTTTTCTACAGCTGCTCTTGATCCAGCTACAGTTCCGCCTAAAGCTTCTGCTAATTCTTTAAGTAATTGGAAGTTTTCTTTGTTTCCAACTCCTCTACCACCTGATACGATGAAATCTGCTTCAGCTATATCAACGATATCTTTCTTAGCTTTTATAGTTTCTAAAACTTTAGTTCTTACATCGCTATCTGCTAATTTAACATCAACTTTTTCAATTTTACATTTAGATGGATCAGTTGTAATCTTTGCAAATACTCCTGGTCTTACTGTTGCCATTTGTGGTCTATGTTCTGGACAAGCAATTGTAGCCATTAGGTTACCACCAAATGCTGGTCTTGTAGCTAAAAGATCGCCATTTGTAACATCAACGTCAATTGATGTACAGTCTGCTGTTAATCCTGTTGATAATCTAGCAGCTATTCTTGGACCTAAATCTCTTCCGATGAAAGTAGCTCCTACGAATAATATTCCTGGTTTTCTTTCATTTGCTAAATCACAAATAACTTTTGTGTAAGCATCAGTTGTATAGTGTTCTAAGTTTTTATCATCAGCAACTAAAACTTCATCTGCACCGTGCTCTGCTAAAGTTTTTGATAATCCTTCTATGTTGCTACCTAATAATAAAGCTGTAAGATTTACTCCTAATTCATCAGCAATTCTTCTACCTTCAC
>NZ_JBJIAB010000035.1:0-61839 GCF_045310795.1 Candidatus Clostridium helianthi | reverse complement strand
CGAGCCTGTAGTTCCAGAATATGTTATTGTCCATCAAGGAGTTCCAGATGATCCATCAGCACCAAACTATAAAGTACAGTTTAAAGATTATATTAAAAATGTTGCTTCATGTGAAATATATTCAACTTGGGCAGAGTCAGCATTAAGAGCAAATATTTTTTGTATAATATCTTTTACATTAAATAGAATTTTTACTGAGTGGTATAGAGGTAAGGGTAAGAACTTTGATATTACAAGCTCTACAGCTTATGACCAGGCATTTAATTATGGCAGAAATATCTATGATAATATAAGTCAGATTGTAGATGAGGTTTTCTCCACCTATGTGAAAAGAACTGGAAAGAAGCAGCCTCTTTTAACCCAATACTGTGATGGAAAGAGTGTTACTTGTCCGCAATGGTTAAGCCAATGGGGAAGTCAAGAATTAGCACAACAAGGTAAAGCACCATTTGAAATATTAAAATATTATTATGGAAATGATATTGAATTAGTTACAGCTGAAAAGGTTGCTGGACGCCCAATGTCATATCCAGGATATAATTTAGTCATTGGAGAATCTGGTCCAGAAGTAAAGGCAATACAAGGTCAATTAAATAGAATAGCTAGAGATTACCCACTAATTCCCAAAGTTGCAGAAGATGGGCTCTATGGACCGAAAACTGCAGAAGCAGTAAAAACATTTCAACAAATATTTGGATTGCCACAAACAGGAATAGTTGATTATGCAACGTGGTATAAGATATCGGATGTTTATGTTGGAGTAACAAGACTTTCAGAACTTACTACTACTGAATCAAGTCGAATAGTGAGACAAAATATGTTTATACCTCCAATTATACCTGGCTTGGATAATAAAAGAGGAATTCCAAAATTTTATTATTAAATAAATTAAGATAAAAAAATATTTTTTTACGCAATTCTAAAATTGAACAAATTGTAGATAGTATAAGTTAATCATGTAAAAAATTTGAAAGGATAATCTTAATGTAATGTGTGGAGTGATTACAATCGCTACATTAAGTAGTTATTTAAAGGGAGAAACAACTACTTCTCCAGTGCCGAGCACTATCCCAATATCTCCCTCATGAAGAGTGCCTAGTTTTACAATTTCATCCGTTTCATCTAAGTGTATAAATTGCATAAGCTTACCGATACTATCAGCTGTTATTAAGGCAGCAGTGGCATTTTGAGTTATAATTTCGCAGGAACCTCATATCAATTGAACAAAGAAAGTGAATAGATACCTTGTTTATAAGTGGTTGAAATAGGGAATATTTGTTGTTCTGGAACTTCAGCAATTGGAGATGGTTGTATTTCTGCAATTATAGTAAAGGTGAATATATATTAAAAATTTCTTTATTTTCATAATATATACTCCCGTTTATTATTATTTTGTTTTTTTATTGAATATATATTCCATGTATAGCTAAATTATTCAAACTATAATTAGTTATATTGTTTTTGAAGTATTGCTTTATGCAGAGTAAATTCGTGGTATTTTTTATACGTAATACTATACTACAGCACTGTGCAGATAAATAAGAAGTTCAAAATACGATAGCGAAGCTAAATACGGCAAGGGTACACGCCCTGGATACTATAAAGGTTATAAACTACACTGTATTGCAGCAGTTAGTGATATTATAATTCCTTTATATTTTCATTTAACAACAGCCAATGTTTATGACAATCAAGTCTCAGATTTACTATATGAAGCTAAAATTTATAATCCATTTTTAGTGCTTGCAGATGCAGTATATAATTCAGTAGAATGGTTTGAAATTGCTTCTAGCTTAGAATTTAATTTATTAACTGATATAAATATACGTAAGGCTAAAAGTATTGAGTTGTTTACTGATAAACGATATGAAAATGCTTTGTTTATTCAATCTCATATCGGATCCAAATTATATAAAAATAGATTAAAAATAGAGCAATTATTCTCTGTATCAAAGGGATTATATAACTTAGAAAACCCAAGACTTTATGGTAAGCCTGATACGGACGTCATATAAAGTGGGTATTATTAGCATACTTAATAGATGAATTTAATAAAAAGCAGCAAGGGATAAAAACTAGAAAATATCCTTGAAATCTATAATTTCTTAGATAATTATTTGTAAAAATTAGTTATTCAACAACCTAGAATACTATATCATAAATGTATAAGATAGTTATACATTATTTACCCCTTATTAAATAAATAATAACCACTATTTAGAATGATCTATTATCCACTAGTATATCATTCTTTTTATTTATAGAAATTCATAGATTTAAGAGATAACTAATGCCAATAAGGAAGTAATAGGCAAGCTTATTATTGCTGCAGTATTTATATAAAAGTGTGTTGATATTGCATAGTCCCAGCTGCAGGTTATTTTATTAAAGTTAGCCTATTACCTTGATTTTAACTCGCTTACGCTCAAGCAAATGAAAAGAAGTACAAGCTGTAACAAGACATTTAAGCATTTTTTATAAGCTCTATTCATCTAGTATAAATTACCTGAAAGTATCGTCTTATAGCTTGTACTTCTTAATGTTTTTATGGCCTGCGGCAGCAATGAATAAATTTATTAAGGAGCACTGCGTGCTCCTTTGTGGCTGAGCCACTCCATAGTTTTTGCTTATTTTTCTACGTAAGTAATTATTAATATATTCATATACATCTGATTAATCATATATGCTTATTCCTATAGATACATTAGTTACTACTATATACGTATTTTTTAAAGGATAAGTTATTTTATTCAGTAATTCTCTGGGCGCTTAATCCATCACCCAAAAAGGGACAGGTCATACAGCATATATCTCTAAGCATATAGGAGTTTTCCGGCAAGCTCCAACATCCTATATACTAAGAGCTATTATGCATTAGACTAGTCCCTTGTTTGGGTACCCGATGGGCGCAGAAGGCAAGTACACTTCGCTAAATAAGTCGTTGTCCCGATAATGTCAAAGCTAAAATAATTAAAGATTATGATATTATTTTTGTTATTAGATTTTACTTAAGAAAATGTAAAAATGATATTGTATTCTTTATATTTCAGCTAGAACACTTCGGGAAACGTTATTTAGCTAAATGTACAGGCTATCTTGACATACATTAAATTATTTTGTGCCACAAGGGCAAAATTAGGCTTATAGAGAAGATTTAAGGTGAATTAAAGAAAGAATATTAGAGAGAGTAGGTCAGGCAAGCTGACAAGGAAATTGGAGACTTGGACCTGCCCTCACAAGTATAGAGGAAAATTTTCCTGAAGTGCGATGGCATGTCCATCTTATACAGGCCTGCATGCGAGTCCCATTATGGGCTCGCTTTTGTTTTTCCGCTCGTTGTGTCCTATAGCAAAAAATATCTTTGAAATTTAAAGAATGTAGATATTTTTAGCTAAAAGACACAACTTCACTCCAATCCAATCGCAAACTCCATAAAGGAACAAGCCGCAGACTAGTACAAGACCGCCCCAATTGTGAATAGAATTGTAACTATTGTAGAGAAAGGGTGAGATAGTTTTAGTAGAAACTTGGATGATGCATATTTTGACAGTAATGGAGCACAAGCTAGTTTATGTGAATTGCTTTGTAAGCAAGGATTAAGAGAGTATAAATCTTACAAATAAGGTATAGGTGTTTTTGGAACACAAGTCTATCATAATAAGTGTTATATATAAAGATACGCTGCGCTTTTGCTCTTTACATATAACACTTATTATGAGGTATAGTCTTTGTCAAAAACATGCCAATGGCTTGTCCAGTTATGCAGGTTCTCAAGGTTGTCCACTTTGGACAATAAAAAGGTGCAGGGACTAGAATTAATCCCATTCATTTTGCAGACATTTTTGCCAATGTGAGTATTTTTCATGATAATATAAATCAGTTTTTTGTGCTTCATCTTTGGATAAAAAAGAAAGCCATTGTTTGTAGTGAGTAAGTGAATTAAAGCTTTCTTTAGTAGTAAGCCATTTGGTAAATGTAAAATATCTCATGTTAAGACCTCCAAATCTTTATATTATAATTATTCCCTAAAATGGGAACATATATTCTGTATTGCTTGCACCAAAATGTATTATTTTTGATACCAATTATTGTATATAATCTGGTTATATGGGCACAATATAGCAAAGTGTAATAATTATGAAAGGTTCTTCCAAACATACAATAAACGTGTACTTATGGGGGTACCAAAGGAGGGGAAAAACATGCCAAATGAATATAGGCCTAAGAAAGTAAAACCGCCAACTAAGCAAGCTCATTTTGAATGTGAAGTGGTATTATATACGGACTTTGAAAAATATTGTTATGGAAATGGAAAAAGCGTGGCCGAGTCCCTAAGGGCATATATGAAAATGTGTTTAGGTAGATAAAATTTCAACATAAGGTATTCCAAAATGGATACCTTTTTTGTACCAAAAATTGTATAAGATTTTTTAAAATGGGTACAATATAAATAAGGGGTGAGGTACTCGAAAGGTGGTAGTCAGAAATGGATAAAAGAAAATATTTAACTAAAACACTAATCGCAGAGTATCAATCCTTAAGCAACTTAGAAGATTGTAACTTTTCAGAGGTTGCTTACAGGCTTAAAACTGGTGAAAAACTTATAGAATTTAATGGAGCACGTTTAAGTATTTATGGTTTAACTATAGCGTTTAATAAGCATATAGGCAGAAAAGGCATTTACAGCATTACTGATAAAGAGTATAAAACGTGGAAATCTATAAGATCAAGAGAAAAGGAAGGATATTTTATTGACTGGGAAGAGATTCGGGAAGAGCAACTTTTAAAGGACCATGAGAGCGTATTAAAATGTGTAGGTTCAGATGAATTGCCGTTTTAAGTACATAAGGGGGGAGAAATCCCCTATGAATAAATTTAAAAATTTGGAAAGACTTAACCGCATCTTTAAAAAACGGAAAATCTTTTAGGGCTATCAAATCCCACCCACCACTCATAAACATGGACAAGCAAAGCTTGTCTCTTCGAGCACCATACGACCACATAGATTTTTCATATTGACTACGCATATTTATTTAAAATTATAGTCAAGACCAAAAGCATAGCGTGTCTTTACTATAATTTTGAATAAATATACCCTGGTGGTTGAAAAAACTTGTTAAAGGCGTTCTCCAGCATCACACAGGGGGCGGTCTTGGATAGGCTTTTTGATACTTTTTCTTATCTAACAGTAAGTAACAGCGAGGATAAATCGTATCCCTAAAAATAATTTCCAGATAATATTATTCATTATTTTTAGAGATTGGATTTACCGAGGGGATTTAATTCCTATACTATAAAGGTTTATAGCTATGCCTGTACAAGATGGACTTGCACTTACACTTCAATATATCTCTGTTACATTTGTGAGTGCATGTCCAAGCCCACCAAAAGCCTTGTCAGCTTGTCTGACCTACATACTAAAGTTTTAGTATTTTCCTAGGGTGGGACTAGTTACCTTGTCCTAAATTGATAGGGAATACTATTTTTATCCCTATTAGTTTAGGAAATGCAACCTGTCCCACCCGCCACCACACTTGGAATCAACCACGCATAGACCAACGGGATAAGTTATTGTTTGTCTAGCTCTATACATAGAGGAAAGAACAATTTATGAATAAGGTTACATTATGAGTACAAACTAGACTATTCCATGAATAAGAGAAAAGAAAAAAGCCTGGCCTTTAAAAAATGTGTATATAGGTGTAATGCTATTAAAAATATATATAGTAATATAGAAATCTACTTATCTAGTTATATAGATATCTAGTTATTACGTACGTAATATATTAAGAAATTGAGTGGCCATGCCATAAAGACCACGAAGTGGGCTTTATATATTTATTCCTTGCTGCCGCAGGCCATCTCATCAATGAAAAGTACAAGCCATAAATCTATATAATAAGTTTTCATATGCTAAGTGAACAAAGCTTATCTAAACATAAGAAATATTAACTATGGCTTTTACTTTTCTTACTTTTGTGTGAGCGTAGCGAGTTAATTTAAGGTAATAGGCAAGCTTTAAAGAAATAATCTTAAGGTAGATTAATGTTTTATCAACATACTTCTTTATCAATTATGGAATAAAAATAAGCTTGTTTATTACTACCTTTGACTTGAAGGCGAAGCCTTTAAGGCACTAGCTTTATTTGGAGAATCCACTAAGGAAAGTAACAATGTTAGAGCTTGGAGCATAGCGGAAAGGTTTAACGGATTGTTTCTTTCCGCACCTGGAATTAAAGATAAAATTATGAGTGAAGAATGCAGAGAGAAACATTAAATTACGAGGGGATCCGAGCAGATTCTAAAGATATTAATTAGCTCAAGCAGCATAAATAAGATGCGTATTAAATCTTTCTTCAAGAGGTTTATTTAATACGTATGGATACTTTGGCTTGAAGTATATTAATATCTTCATTATTCTTCAAACACTTATATATAAAGGTTTTGGTGTGTTATATGCATGTGTTAGATGGTATTTTAATAAGCAATAAGATTTTTTTAAAACACTTATTAGTAATAGAGGTAGTATCAATATTTTGATAAAATCTATACTGAGAAATGGTAATCAATAGTAGACAATAGTATAATTTAGCTATAAAGTATTTCAGAATAGTAAATTAATACAAAATAAAAACATTTTTGATACGATATAGACAAATTAGAATTTATTGTGATATTATAAAGCAACCTCAAGTTGCGAAAATGCAAATTCAGGTTATTGGTCTGAAATTGAAAATAGATTTATAATAATAGCAAGCAATAACAAAGTGAGGTGCCCATATGAGTTTTGCTGAGAACTTAAAACAAAGCAGAAATGAAAAACATCTATCCCAAGAAAGGCTAGCGGAATTATTGGATGTCACGAGACAGGCTGTTTCTAAATGGGAGCAAGGCGTTGCATATCCCGAAACTAACAAACTGATAGCATTGGCTAAGGTACTGAACACCTCATTGGACTGGCTGTTTGAAACAGAACTTACCAATAAAGAAAAAGCAGATAATCAGTCTCCTATCCTGCCAGGTGTGGTGTCAGGACTTGAAGTATTCTCTTCTGCGGTAAACGCTTTGATGGAACAGAGCATGTCTAAAATCAATGATAAAGATTAACATGAGTGACTTCGCTGGTTGTAAATTATAATGGACTTAAATATGAAGATGGAGGTAATAACATGGCAAAATGTCTTAACTGTGGAAAGAAATTTAATATTTCAGACACGCGAATGGAATTTAATGATGCACTCGATGGGGAATATAATTATGACGAGGAAATCGGAGGATCACTATGCTTCGATTGCGCGATATATGACTATGATCCTGAATATGTATCGAATGGTAATTTAGGTAGAGCAAATCAAATGATGAATGGCGAAGAAGACTATGACGATGACTTCGTAGAAAAATGGCTATAGCTATAAATTCCAATTTGAATAAGTGAAGGGACAATATGTTATCATCAAAAGAAGAAATTTTTAAGAAATTCATATAAAAAGGAGGCAATTGCTTATGGAAAAGAAAGTGTGCCAAAAGTGTAGTAATGAGCTATCCGATGATTACACTAAAAAACTCTGCGAAGAATGCAAAGTTAAAAGGGATAACCTTGTCAAAAACGTAGTTATTGGCGGAGTTGCCGCAGCAGCAATCGTAGCAATCGGTTTGTTTTGTAAATCACGAAGCAATGCCATTAGTGATTTAGCTAAGTCTGCAAAAAAAATCCCTATAAAACGAAGCACCGATGTAATACACAATGTTGGCAAAACTGCTGAAACAGAAAGCAAGAATTGGTTGACTAAGATAGATAAATTCAAATTGGAACGCGCGCTTGCTGAAGGAAAGATTACAGATGGAATATTAAAAAGCGCTAAGTACGAACTTGAAAATGGTTTTGTGCTTGTTGATGACTTTCTCAAAGTGTGGTCAGCTGACTCTATTATTAGCGAGTTCCCGAACTGGTGTGATAAAGTAAAAGGTGTTAGTGGGGTTCAGTTTGCTGATATTCTAAAGGATGCAGCCAAAGAGACTCCTGATGTTGTGAATATAGATGTTTTTGATAAGGCTGTTCAGGTCACTTTTAGGTCCAATTCTGGAAAGACGAAATGGAACGCTTTTTGGAACTTCGAAAATGCTACAGGAGAACTGACAGATAAATTTGTTTGCAATGCGCCATACAATAACGCTGCTGTTTTGAGGCAATTCAGTCGCAACGTTTTGAAGCGCTTAAAAAATATTGTAGAAGAATAAGCCTACTGAATTAGCTACAATAGTAGTGAATTCCAATTTATCGGATACTTTCTTAAGTTAAGACTATACTAAAAAATAGGAGGATAATGAAAATGAAAATAAAAAAACAGGCGATAGTTAGCCTTTGTGTGGCTCTGCTCATAACAATATTTACTGGGTGTAGTTCCACACCGACAAGCTCTGGCAATGGAGGTAATAACCCTGAAAAGCAAATACCAGACTTGACAGGTGAATGGAAACAAGAAAATAGCAAATCTGATAAGTCTTATCAAGCTGCAACAATAAACGGTGATACGATTACAATTTACTGGGTAAGTGATAATGGAGACACAAAATCACTTTATTGGGCTGGTTCTTTTGTCGCTCCAACAACTGCTGACGAACCTTATTCATGGACTTCGAAAAATGATCATAGTAAAACTGAGAGTGCCTTGCTCGCTTCGAGTGATGATACTAAAACTATGAAATACGAAAATGGCGTATTAAGCTATGAAGCTTCCGCTATGGGCACGACTACAACGGTTAAACTCAAAAAGCAACAATAATGACAACAAGAAGAGCGGAGGGTTTTCGTGCATAACCTCACCAAATAAGCATAATGCAGCAGTTAAATTTCAATTTATCGGTTAGTTAGTTCGCATTCTTATATTGTTCATCAACAAGAGTTTAGTGCTCTTGTTTTTATTTTTGTAAGAGTTCAATAAGTATTGGTTTTAGCTATAATAATAAATAAAAAAACTCATGTGTAATTGCCATGAGTTTTTCTATTTATTTAGACATATATGATATAAGAGCATCAGCTATAGCATCCTTTTGATTTATCTCTTGGAGCATTAATATTAAATTTAACAAAATAGATTAAGAAAACTTAAGTATTATACACTTGGTTTAAAAAATAGTTTATAATAATACTGTACGAAATATTGTACAATTTAATAAGGAGATGATTAAATGATAGCAGTTAATTATACGAATGTCCGTGAAAATTTGAAAGCGTATTGTGATAAGGTAAATGATGAAGATGAAACTGTAATTATAACTAGAAAAGATAATAAAAATGTTGTTCTGATATCTCAAAATGAGTACAACAATATGCTTGAAAATATAAAAATTTTAAAAGATCCGAAGTATTTTATTAAGCTCTATAAATCGCTAAAACAACTGGAAAATAGTGATTTAAAAGAGATTAATTTATAGATATAAATTATATAAAATATTAAAAATATGTAACTATATTCGTAACTAAAAAATGTTACGTTTTTAGTAACTATTTAGATAACAATATATGTACTGAGTTATGTTATAGATAGTAACTTATTTTGTAACATAATTAGTAACAAGTCTAGTTAAAAAAATAGTAACTCAAATAGTAGATTGGCATTAACCATTTGAGTTACAAGCAATGTTATAAGATATGTTACAACAAATATTAGATTAATTGTAACAGAATCTGTAACAAAATTAAAGAAAATGATATACAGAGGAGTGACAAAAATGGGCATTGTGATTAGTATTTTAAATAATAAGGGCGGAGTAGGAAAATCAACATCAACATATAATTTAGGATATGAATTAAGTAAAATGGGTAAAAAAACATTAATAATAGATTTGGATCCTCAAAGTAGTTTGAGTGTTTATGTTGGACTTGATCCACTAGAACATTATGCAAGTATAGAGAATGTATTTAGGGGAGAGATGAAATTAGAGGAGGTAATAGTTCCAACGGGAAATGATAATTTATTTATGGTTCCTAGCTGCATAGAATTTTCAACTATAGAAATGTATTTAATGGGAGTCATGGGAAGGGAAACAGTTTTTTCTAAAGCTCTTGAAGACGCTAAGAAAATTTTTGATTATATTCTTATAGATAATAGTCCATCCCTTGGAAATACTACAATAAATTCTTTATTTGCATCAGATTATGCAATAGCTCCAACTGATGCGTCGTATCTTTCTTATAGAGCTCTTGGAATATTAAATGAAACTGTTAAGCAAGTGCAAGAATTTAATAAGAATTTAAAAGATGTAAAAGTACTTATAACTATGTATGATGGCAGAGCTAATCACAGCAGGGAAGTAGCTGAGATGCTAAAAGAAAAGTATTATGTTTTTCCAGACTATATTAAAACTAGCACTAAATTTAAAGATGCAGTAATGAGGTTTGAAAGTATAACTCAATATGCTGGTGAAAAGTTTGATGGTGCTATAGCTTACAACAATGTAGCAAAGGAGATAATGTCATGGTAAGAAAAAAGAAAGATATAATAAAACCGGTTGTGGCTAAACCGTTAAATGATACTGAAAAGAGAAATTTAGTAACAAGTTTTGTTACTAATAGTATCAATGAAAATGTAACAGATAATGATACAAACAATAGTTCGGAAGATGTAACTAATTATGATACAAAAAATGTAACTGAGAATGTAAATAATAATGATACTAATATAGTAACTAATAATGTAACTATTGAAGATACTAAAACAGTAACAAGTAATGAAACAATAGAAGTTACTAAAAATGACACGAAAAGTGTAACAAAAAAAGTAACTAAAAGTGTTAATATAATAAAGTCGATTACTCTTGGAAAAAAGGACATAATAGCAAAGTTTACTAGTGATAAGAGAGTAAGACCTAATTACAATTTATCAGAAGATACAGTGGAAAAAATAGAAAGGATATCAGAAATTTTAGGGTATAAAAAGGCTGAATTTGTTGATATATATTTAAATGGTACATTAGAAAAAGTATTGAAAGACTTAGAGAAAAACTTATATAAATAGACTTATAAAATTAAATGTATGGAGGTGAAATATAATGGTTAAATATCAATTAATGAATAAAGATAATATAGTATTAGAATTTATAAAAACTGACACCTTAGAAGGTCAATTTAAAATAATAAAAGAATATAAAAATGAAACAAGACCTTATTTGATTGCAAAGAATAGCAATGAATTAGATACATGGGTTAATAGTAGAGCAATACCTACTAGCAGAGAACATATAGATAGACTTCTTTTAAGTCTTAATCTAGATAGTAAGGAACGATTTAATCTATTATTAGTTAATCATGGTACTAGTTTAAATGACACTTATTGGATAAGAGAAGAAAATGAGTTAAATATAAATGGAAGTCCTTTAAGATGGGACGATGTAAATTTATATAAAGGATTTAAAGAAAACTTAGGCCTCATATCGTTTTTTGGAAACACGTCATCATTAGGGGGGAAGATAAAGACTCCAGAACTTACAACACAAGGTATGCTTAGAAAAGCCTGGAGAATAATTGATGGTGATATATACCTTTACAAAGCAAATACTTATGGATACGCTAATGCTGGTAATGAAATGTATTCAGAAATAGTGGCTTTTCAGGTAGCTGCGGTGCTAGGGTTAGATTATGTTAAATATGAAATGGTTAAATGGAATGACATAGAATGTGTAAGGAGCAAGCTATTTACATCAGAAGAGTTTGGATATCTTACAATGACAGAATATTTAACTAGGGAGCTTGGAAGTAAGACTAAGTGGAGATATAACGATGTATGCAGAGTAATTCCAGATAGATGCATATCTCAGCTTAATGATCTTATGGTCTTTGATTTTATAATAGAAAATAAGGATAGACATTTTAGTAATTTTGGATTCTTGGTTAATAATGATACTGGCAGCATTAAAGGATTGGCTCCAATATTTGATAATGGATATTCTCTTTTAAATTTTGAAATGGAGCAAGACTTTAAAGATTATGATTATAGTAAGAGTATGATTGGAACCTTTGATATTGATAATAAAGCCCAAGCAAAAGAAATAATAAAACAAGATCCTAGAAAATATAAAAACTGGGCCAATATTTTAGCAAACAGTATTGAAAAAATTGATTTTTCAATGGTTCCTGAATATAGGGCTAAGGCTATGGTTAATTTGCTAAAAAGTAGATGTAGGATGATGCAGGAGTTTTAGAATAAGGCATGTGAAACAAAATAGGTTAGCATACTAGCCTATTTTGTTTTATGTGCCTTATTTCAGAAATTTTTTTAAAGTCATTTTTTCGTTCTTAAGTTATCAAAAGTGAAAATAGCGTATACAAAAATAATTTTTTAAAGTATATTTACATATACAAAAAAGTACTGTATACTACATACAAGATAACAAAGACGTTATGAGCTAATAGCTCGTAACGTCTTTTTTTTAGCTGAGGGGGGTTAGTAAAAGTATTATGAAAAGTTTAAAATTACAAGGCGAAAGTTTAGTTACAGGAATAAATTCACTAGAATACTTAAAAGAAATAGATTTTGAAAGAGCAATAATTATAACTGGTGGAACTTCAATGATTAAAACAGGAATTATTGATAAAGTACAAAAATATTTAACCAAAGAGGGTAAAAATATTTGTTTGTATTCAGGAATTGGAAAGAATCCTACAACTGAAGAAGTACTTGATGGAGTAAAAAAGTTTAATGAGTTTAAACCAGATTTAGTAGTTGCAGTGGGTGGAGGTTCACCTATAGATGCTGCGAAAGTAATGGCATTATTTTATGAATATCCAAGATTGAACTTTGACAATGTCTTTACTGAAAATTTACCACAAAAAAGATATAAGACAAAATTTGTAGCAATTCCATCAACTTCAGGTACAGCTTCAGAAGTAACTCATGTATCTGTAGTAACTTTTAAAGAAAAAGGTATTAAGCTTGCAATTAAGGCAGAGAGTCTTAGACCAGATATAGCAATTCTAGATGGAAATATTCCATGCACTTTACCATATAATATAGCAGTAGAAACAGGTATTGATGCATTAACTCATGCTCTTGAATGTTATATTAATAAAAGTTTAGATGATTTTACAGAAGTTATTTCAAAGGGAGCAATTGAAGGTATAATAAAGTGGCTTCCAATCTCATGTAAACAAGGTGATGCAGAAAGTAGACAAAAGGTACATAATTATCAATGTATGGCAGGAATGGGATTTTCAAATGCAGGTTTAGGTATGGTTCATGGAATATCTCACGCATTTGGAGGTAAATATAATTTAGCTCATGGATTAACTAATGCAATTATATTGCCATATTCAATGGATTATAATAAAAAAGATCCTGAAGTTAAGGAACGATATGAAACTCTTTCTAAAATGATTGGTAGCGATATTATAGTTAAGGTAAAGGAAATAAATAAAGATTTAGGGCTACCAAGCTGTATACAGGATACAGGTATTACAGAAGAACAATTTAAGGCTGATTATGACTTATTAGTTAATAATGCTATGAAAGGATCAACAGTAGTTAATCCTATTAAAATTTCTATAGAAGACATGAGAAAAATTATTAATTGTGTTTATTATGGAGAAGAAATAACATTTTAAATCAAATAATTTCTAGGAGGAAATTCTATGGAATATTCTCTCATTGTAGCCAAACAAGTAATAATAATGTTTATACTTATAGGTGTTGGGATTGTTACTTGCAAAAAAAAAATCATAACAGTTCATGCTACTAGGTATTTTAGTAATTTTCTTCTCACTATAGTTACACCATGTTTGCTAATTAATGCATATATACGTCCTTTTAACAAAGAAGTTTCAAAAGGATTATTATTAGCATTTGGATTATCTATAATATTTCATATATTAGCAACAACACTTGTGAAGATATTTATTAAAAAGAGGAATGATAGGTTATATTGTATAGAAAGAATGGGGGCTGTTTATTCAAATTGTGGTTTTATGGCATTTCCTTTACTTTATGCAATATTAAAGGATAATGGTATTTTTTATGGAACAGCTTTTGTAACAATATTTAATCTTTTCTTGTGGTCAAATGGTATAGCTATGCTTTCAGATTGGAAAAGTCTTAATATAAAGAAGGTTATTTTTAATCCAGGCACAATAGGAACAATTGTGGGATTGATATGTTATTTTTCGCAAATACAATTACCACAAGTTGCAAAAGAATCAGTATCTTACTTAGCATCATTAAATACACCATTATCTATGATTATAACAGGCGTATTTTTAGCTCAAGTAAATATAAAAGATACTATAAAGGATATAAAAATATATAAATCCATAACATTAAGACTAGTATTATTTCCAATACTAATGCTTATTATAATTAAAGTTATGGGGGTATCAGTGTGGTTTGATAGTTCTAGAAATGTTGCTATAGCTGTTATTTTGTGTAGTGCATGCCCAGCGGCAGCTTCTGTAATCTTAATGTCATCTAAAATGAATATGGATGATTCATATGGAGCAGAAATACTGGCTATGTCGACTATGTTATCTGTAATAACTCTGCCAGTAATAACCATGCTTGCAACTTATATTTAAATATAAGTATTAAAAACATAATATTATACATAAATTTACATAAAAAAACTTATTTTGATAAAATTCAAAATAATAGTTCACAAATCGAAAAAATAATAATATAATTTCTATTATAAAATTAAAGTTAAATTTAATAAATATGACAAAGATGTCAGGATAACTAGATATCTGAGATAACTTTGTCGAAAAGATAATGAGGATATCAAAAATGATATCCTCATATTTTTATAATTAAGAAAAATAAAGGAGGCTGAATTTATTTATGAGCAAAGAAATTGTTAATGAGAATTTTAATCCTAATATAGACCCAATATTAGTAATAAATAAGATATCAAAAAAGTTTGGGAAACTGGAAGTTCTTAAAAATGTAGAGCTATATATAAAAAAAGGTGAAGTAGTTGTAATTATTGGCCCATCTGGATCAGGTAAGAGTACTTTACTAAGATGTATAAACAAGTTAGAGGAGCCAAGTAAAGGACAAATTTTATTTGAAGATCAAGAAATTCTTCATGGTCCTGTTGATATAAATAAGATACGTCAAAGAATTGGAATGGTTTTTCAACACTTTAATTTATTTCCACACAAAACTGTTGAGGAGAACATTATAATGGGTCCTCAAAAATTAAAAAATATACCTAGTGATGAAGCAAAGAAAATATCTGAAGATTTATTAAAGAAGGTAGGTTTGCTAGATAAAAAAGATGTTTATCCTAATAAGTTATCTGGAGGTCAAAAACAAAGAATAGCAATAGCAAGAGCATTAGCAATGGACCCAGATATTATGCTATTTGATGAACCTACTTCAGCTTTAGATCCTGAAATGGTTGGAGAAGTTTTAAATGTTATGAAAGATCTTGCAAAGTCAGGAATGACAATGGTTATAGTAACTCATGAAATGGGATTTGCTAAAGAAGTAGCTACAAAAGTTGTATTTATGGATGAAGGAAGAATAATAGCAAAAGATACACCAGAGAAGATATTTAATAATAATGACAATGAACGTATACGATCATTTTTGAGTAAAGTGCTTTAATATTTTTTTAAAATAGTTGTATACAGAATACCAGATTTTTATTTTAAGTTAAATAAAAAAATATAGGGGGGAATAACTTATGAATCTAGAGTTTTTTAATAAATTTGGTTCTATGTTAGTATCAGGAACTAAGGTTACTATAATAGTATCATTAATAACGATTATCATTAGTATAATTATTGGTTCAATTTTAGCAATGCTAAGAACTGGGAAAACAAAGGTAATAAGATATATAGTAAGTGCATATGTTGCATTTGTTCGTGGAACACCAGTACTAGTTCAAATATATATAGTTTTTTATGGAATACCACTTTTAGGAATAGAATTTCCGTCGTTTAACATTATGGGACTAGATTCTCAAAGGGTAATATCAGGAGTATTAGCATTAGCGATTAATAGTTCGGCATATGTATGTGAAATAATAAGAAGTGGTATTGAATCACTGGATAAAGGACAAATGGAAGCTGCCCGTTCTTTAGGATTTAATCACATACAATCAATGAGAATGGTTATTTTACCACAAGCTATTAAAAATATTTTACCAGCTTTGGGTAATGAATTTATAGGATTAATAAAGACTTCATCATTGGTGTCAACTATAGGACTTGCAGAACTTATGTATATAGCAGATAGTATTCGTGGTGTAAGCTTTATGGCTTTTGTTCCATTATTTGTTGTAGCAGTAATATATTTTGTAATTACATTTATAGTATCATTAGTCATTCGTGCATTGGAACAGAAAATGTCTAAAAGTAATTAATTTGTATATAAAAAATTTACATAAAATAATTTTTATGAATTGAAGGGAGAATTTTATATGAAAAAAATAACAAAAAGAATATTAAGTGTATTACTAGGTGTTGGTTTAATGGTAGGAGCTGTAGGGTGTGGAAATTCTGGACAAAAACAAGGAGATAATAAATCTTCCACAGCAACAATCGATGAAATAAAAAGCAGAGGAGAATTACGTGTAGCAACAGCAACAGGCTATCCACCATATATATTTACAGATATTAATAGTCCTAATCAAGACTTAACAGGTATAGATGCTGCTATGGCAAAGGCAATTGCTGATGAGCTTGGAGTTAAACTTAAATGGACAAACACTAATTTTGAAGGAATGCTTTCTGCATTAGGATCAGGGTCAGTTGATTTTATTATAGGCGGGGTTTCACCTACAGATGAAAGAAAAAAGACTATGGATTTTTCAGATAATTATGTTGAAGCTGAACAAAAACTTATAGTAAGAAAAGAAGATAAGGATAAATATAAAACTATTAATGATTTAGCTGGAAAGAAAGTTGCAGCACAAAAGTCTACTACTCAAGAAACTCTTGCTAAGGAAAAAATATCTGGAGGAGAAATAGTAGCACTTACAAAAGTTCCAGACTGTATATTAGAGCTTAAGACTGGTAAAGTTGATGCTGTAGTAGTTGAAAGTGCTGTTGCTTCACCTTATTTGTTAGCATATCCAGAAATTACATTTAGTGATATATCATTAGATAAGGAATTAAAGCCAACAGCAATTCCAACTCAAAAAGGTAAGGAAGACTTAGTTGCATTAATGAACAAAGTTATAAAAGAAAACAAAGACAATGGAAATATTGATAAATGGTTTAAAGAATATAGCGAACTTGCATCAAGTTACTTAAAGTAACAAAAAGCTTTTAATTTATTTAATGTATTAAGAATAAAGGAATAAAAATATTACAAGACTCCTGTATTCATATGCGTCTTTAAGTTAAAGTATTAGCATAAAAATTTTATATTAATATATAGAAGAATTTGGTGTAAATTGTTATAAGTTTAATAATTCTATCTTATAATTATTAAAATGGATGGATAAACATGAAAAGGGAGAAGAATACATGAATAGATTAAAAGCTATTAATAAAAATACAACATTATCAGATAAAGCATATCAGATAATAAAGCAAGCTATTATAGCAAATGAATTAAAACCAGGAGATCTTCTTACAGAGGAAAAATTAGCTGAACAACTACAAATAAGTAGAACGCCAATAAAGGCAGCTTTAGGTAGATTAATATATGAAGAGTTTGCCTATGTAAATGACAATAAAAATGTGGTTGTGTTAGAGGTCAGCTCACAAGATGTGAAGGATATTACTGTTGTAAGAATATCATTAGAGCCTGTTGTTATTTCATTACTTGAAGGTAAGATAACAGATGAACAGATTGAGTATTTAGAGAATATTAATCAAAAACAAAGGATAAGTTTTGAAAATGGTAAAAATGAAGAGTTTTTAGCTTTAGATTATGAATTTCATACTAAACTTGCTGAGTATACTGAAAATCAATATTTAATGCAAATGGTAGGAAAAGCAAATCTTGTTGTAAGAAGATTTCTTTCTTTGTCCGGACCAGGAATTAAAAGTAATATGAAAGCAATTGAAGAACATGAAGAAATAGTAAAGTGTTTGAAAAATGGTGAATTTTCTATAGCAAAAGAAGCTATGAATGAACATTTGGGCAATGTACGTGATAGATTCTTATTTTAAACTAAAAAGAATTTCATTTTACCATATTCATTTAAATATTTACTTTAGTTAGTACTTTAAGATTATTGAATACAATGAAAAGGGGGAAGATGAGTATGTATAATGAAATTATTGAAGTTACTAAGAAATTAGTGGCAATTTCAAGTATAAACTCTACTACTGGCGAAAAAGATGCAGCAATTTTTATAGAAAATTATTTGAAAGAGATTCCTTATTTTAAGGAACATCCAGAATTAGTATTTACTCAAGATCTTCGTGATGATGAGCTTAACAGAAAAAATGTATTTGCTTTAATAAAAGGAGAAAAGGGTACAAGTAAGAATACTATTATAATACATGGACATATGGATACCGTTGGTGTAGATGATTATGGACAATTAAAAGAATATGCTTTTGATTGTGATAAATTAATAAAACAATTAGAAAATATAAAATCAGATCTTAGTGAAGACGTAAAAGAAGATTTAGAATCAGGAGATTATTTATTTGGTCGTGGTACTTTAGACATGAAAGGCGGAGTTGCTGTCTTTATGGTAGTTATGAAGTATTTAAGTGAAAGAGTAAAAGAAATCGATGGTAATATCTTATTCTCATCTAATCCAGTAGAAGAAAATCTTCATACAGGTATAATAGAAGCTTTAGAAGTTTTTGAAAACCTAAAGAAAAAAGAAAGTCTAAATTACTTATTTACTATAAACAGTGATTGTGTAAGTCCGCTTTATCCAAAAGATGAGACAAGATATATATATACTGGATCAATAGGAAAAGTGCTTCCATGCTTCTATGTAATAGGAAAGGAAGCTCATGTTGGCCAATGTTTTGAAGGCTTTGAGGCTTCAATGGTAGCATCAGAATTAGTGAGAATGATTAATTTGAATCCTGAATTTTGCGATGGTAAAGACGGTGAATATACAGCTCCTCCATCTGTATTGAAGTTAAAAGACTTAAAGCCTAGCTATAATGTTCAAACATCATTTTCATCCTTTGTATATTTTAATTTTATGGTAACTCATAGATCTACTACAGAAATTCTTAATATGTTAAAGAATACAGCAGATAAAGCAATGAATAATGTTATGGATATAATTAATGAAAGATATAAAAGTTATTGTGATTTATCTAGTATACAGTATACGAAAATAAAATATAATACTCAAGTATTAGGGTACAATGAGGTATATAAGTTAGCTAAGAAAGTTTATGAGTATAATATTGATAGTTATATAGACGAATTAACATTAAGGTTAATTAAAGAAGGGGTAGATAATCGTGAAATATCGTTAGAAATTACCAAACATTTATGTGAAATTGCTGGAATTAGAACTCCTACTGTAGTTGTATTCTTTGCAACACCATATTGTCCACACAATACAATAAATGAAGAAGTTGCATCAGAAAAATTAATATTAGAAGATTTAAAAGAAGTATTAGAAAAGTATGAGAATGAAACTGATGAAAAGTTTAAGATATTAAAGTTTTTTGCATGTCTAACTGATAGTAGTTATGTAAAAATTGATGATGATAATGAATCAATAGATAATTTGGTAAGTAATTTCCCTAATATGAGAAAACTATACAATGTGCCTATGAATACAATTAAAGAGCTAAATATTCCAAGTATTAATATAGGATGTTTTGGTAAAGACCCACATAAGTGGACAGAACGTGTGCATATGCCATATTCATTTGGAGTTTTACCAAAGGTTGTAATAGAAATGATAGAAAAGAATTTAATGAAATTAGACGATTGTAGAATTAATAAGTTATAAACTGTTGATAAAATAATATAGGAAGGAATGAAGCAATTGAAAGAAGGTATGATATTTCCACGTGACATGGATACTTTAGAAGTTATTCAAGAAGTGGAAGTATATTTGGGTTTTCCACATAAAAACATTAATGAGATGAGCGATTTGAAATTACATGAATATATTAATCAGTTAACTTTATTGTTTATTTAAAGTAGTAAATTTGATTCGTAATGGAGGAAAACATATAAGTATATATGTTTAAAAATCAGTAAAATGAATGCTTGCAGCATTCTGCAAGCGACTAAATTTAATGAAATAAATAGGAGGAAAATAATATGACTAGTTTAGCAGAAAGATGTAAAAAAGTAATGCCACCAATGGCACATAGAGTAACTGATTTAGGCATAACAAAGGCAGAAGGGTGTTATCTAACTTCAGAAGATGGAAAAGAAATATTAGATTTTGCAAGTGGAATTGCAGTTTGTAACATA
This sequence comes from Candidatus Clostridium helianthi, assembly GCF_045310795.1. NCBI lineage: Bacteria > Bacillati > Bacillota > Clostridia > Eubacteriales > Clostridiaceae > Clostridium > Candidatus Clostridium helianthi. Next base: position 41,482 of record NZ_JBJIAB010000035.1, on the reverse strand, counting down.
GGTCACAACCATCCAAAAGTTGTTAAGGCAGCTAAAGAGCAGACTGATAAGTTAATACATGGATGTCATAATGTTTTATACTATGAACCATATGTAACTTTAGCAGAAAAGTTAGTTGAATTAACTGGTGGAGATAATATGGTATATTTCAGCAATAGTGGAGCTGAAGCAAATGAAGGTGCTATGAAGCTTGCTAAATACGTAACTCAGCGTCCAGCGATTATAGCATTTAAAGATTCATTTCATGGAAGAACAATTGCCTGTGCATCAATAACAGGATCAAGTTCGGCTTATAGAAAAAATTATGAAGCACTTTTACCAAGTGTTTACTTTGCAGAATATCCTAATCTTTATAGAACTCCATACAAAAAAGAAGGTAATGCTTGTCCAAAAGAATACATGACACAATTTGATGATATATTCTATAAGCTAGTTGATCCGTATTCAGTAGCAGCAATTATATTAGAGCCTGTACAAGGGGAAGGTGGATATGTAGTACCACCAATTGAATGGTTAAAATATGTTAGAGATATATGTGATAAATATGGAATAATGCTTATATTTGATGAGGTTCAAACTGGCTTTGGTAGAACAGGTAATCTTTATGCATATCAAACGTTAGGAGTAGAACCAGATATATTGACTTCAGCAAAAGGACTAGGATCAGGATTTCCAATCAGTGCTGTTATAGGGAAAAAGAAGTATATGGAACAATGGGCTAAGGGAGCTCATGGTGGTACTTTCGGAGGCAATCCAGTAGCATGTGCAGCATCTCTTGCAACTATAGAGGTTCTTACAGAAGATGGAGCTTTGGAAAACTGCAAAAAAATGGGAGAATACTTTAGAGAAAAATTATATAAATTGCAAGAAAAATATCCTAATATAATCGGTGATGTTAGAGGATTAGGATTAATGAATGCAATTGAGCTTGTAGGAGAAGATAAAGTACCAAATACAGAAATGACTAATAAGCTTAGAATAAAGTCACTAGAAAAAGGATTATTACTTTTAGCATGTGGTACTTATAAAAATGTTATTCGTTTTATTCCACCATTAATTGTAACTGAAAAAGAAATTGATATAGCAATGGATATTATAGATGAAATATTAGCACAAGGATAGACTAGAAAAATATAAGAAATATTAAAAAATATAAAGACAAAGGTAAATATAAATTTTAAAGCTTTGTCTTTATATTTTTATTTAAAAGCAATCATTAAGGAAGTGAAAATGAATGAAAATAGTAATTTGTGATTATAAGAATGTATTAGATAGAAAACTAGAATATGAAAAACAAATTCTCTTAAATAGAATTAAAAATGCTCAAGTTATTACATATGAGTATTCAGGAAATAAAGAAGAATTTATTGAAGTTATAAAAGATGCAGATGCAATTTTAACAGCTTTCTTAGATATTAATGAAGAAATAATTAACATAGCTGAAAAGTTAAAATGTATATCAATAAACGCTACTGGATATAATCGTGTAGATTTAGATGCAGCAAGTAAAAAAAATATAGGAGTTTGTGCAATTGGAGAATATTGTACTCAAGAAGTTGCAGATCATACACTTTCACTTATTTTAGCTTTAAATAGGGGTATTAAGCACTATATAAATGATATAGATGAAAAAAATATATGGAAATACCACTCTATATCAGGTCTCCTAAGAATAGAAGGACAAGTTCTTGGAATCTTTGGTTTTGGTAAAATTGGAAAAGCTGTTGCTAAAAGAGCACTTGCCTTTGGTATGAAAGTTGTTGCAGTTGATCCTTATGCAAATAAAGATGAAGCAGAAAAACTTGGAGTAGAAATAGTTGATCCAGATTATATTTGGCAAAATGCAGATGTTATTTCTAATCATATGAATCAAAATAGAGAAAACAATAATTTTTTTACAATTAATAAATTTGAGAAAATGAAGAAAAATCCTATTTTTATAAATGTAGGACGTGGAAGCAGCGTAAATGAGGATGACTTACTTAAGGCACTTGAAAATAATTTAATTAGAGGAGCTGGATTAGATGTATTAAGTGAAGAAAATCCAAATCTGAAAGAAAATAAGTTAGTAGGTAAAGAAAATGTTATTATAACACCTCATGCAGCTTTTTATTCAGAAACATCTATAAGAGAATTACAAAGAATTTCTTGTGAAAACATAGTTCATTACTTAAATGATGAAAAGGAAAAAGTAAATATAATTGTAAATTAATTTCAAACGTATCAAATTTTAAATAATTTAAAAAATATTAAATTGAAATATTTGCATTTGTGTAAGTGCAAATACATAGATACTGGATAGGAGGAAGATTAATGTATAACTTAATAAATGAAGAAATAAGAAAAATTAAACCATCACCTATTAGAGAAATGTCAAATAAAGCAGCATTATATCCAAATGTAATTAATTTAAGCGTTGGTCAGCCTGATTTTTTCACACCAAATCATGTAAAAACAGCTGCAAAAGATGCTATTGACAATAATTTAACTGGATATACTAGTAATGCAGGTATTTTAGAATTAAGAGAGGCAGCTAGTAATTTCTTTGATCTTAAATACAATGTGAAATATGATCCTGAAACTGAAGTTATTGTTACTAATGGAGCAACTCAAGCTTTAGACATTACTTTTCGTACAATTTTACAAGAAGGATGTGAGGTGATTTTACCAGCACCTGTTTATGTTGGATATGAACCATTAATTAGATTATGTGGAGCTATTCCAATTCATGTTGATACATCATCTAATGATTTTGTAATTACTGCAGAAATGATAAAAAAACATTTAACTTCTAAAACAAGATGTATTGTTTTAGCATCTCCTTCAAATCCTACTGGAAGTATAATTGATGAGCATGAATTAAAGAAAATTGCTGAATTAATAAAGGACTATAATATTTTTATTCTTTCAGATGAAATATATAGTGAGCTGACATATTATAATAAACATACTTCTATAGCTTCATATGAATGTATTAAAGAAAAAGTAATTGTTATAAACGGATTAGCTAAATCTCATTCAATGACTGGATGGAGAATAGGATTTATCTTTTCACCACAATATTTAAGTAACGAAATTTTAAAGGCTCAACAATTTAGTTTAACATGTGCTTCATCAATAAGCCAATACGCTGGACTAGAAGCCTTAACAGTTGGAATAAATGATGCTGATAATATGAAAAAAGAATATATAAAAAGATTAGATTTTGTTTATAATGAATTAGTTTCAATGGGATTAGAAGTTGTAAAGCCAAAGGGGGCATTTTATATTTTCCCATCAATAAAAAAATTTAATATAAGTTCACAGGAATTTGCAGAAATGCTAATTGAAAAAGAACAAGTAGCTGTTGTTCCAGGAAATGCTTTCTCAAGTTATGGAGAAGGATATATACGTATTTCTTATGCCGCTTCAATGGAAGAATTAGAAGAAGCAATGAAACGTATGAGAAGGTTTATTAAAGAATTAGAAAGGAAGGTTATTAGAAAGTGATTATTAAAACTAAAAAAATTGGAATTATAGGAATAGGCCATGTAGGATCTCATGTAGCAAGTAGTATTATTACACAGGGAGTATGTGATGAACTTGTATTAATAGATATTGATAAGAAAAAATCAGAAAGTCATGCACAGGATTTATCAGATACGATTGTATATATGCCTCATAGAGTAAATGTAATATCTGGAACATATAAGGATATAATAGATGCAGATATTTTAGTAATAAGTGCAAGTAAACCTATTTTTAAAGAGGATCGTCTTGAAGAATTAGAAAATAATATTGAAGTTATAGATGAAATAGTTCCTCATATTAAAGAAAGTGGCTTTAGTGGAATAATACTATCAATTTCAAATCCGTGTGATATTATTGCATATTATGTAAAAAAACAAACAGGATTAAATGTTATAGGAACAGGAACTGCCTTGGATTCAGCAAGACTTCGCTGTGAAATTTCAAGAAGAACAGGATTAGATTCTAAAAGTATACAAGCATACTGTTTAGGAGAACATGGTGATAGTCAAATGGTTCCTTGGAGTACAGTAACAGTAAATGGAAAACCTTTATTGGAACTTATGAAAGAAAAATCAGAAACATATGGAAAAATTAATTTAAAAGAAATTGCTTTTAAAACAATGAAAGCTGGATGGAGTATTCTTCTTGGAAAAGGTTCAACTGAATTTGGCATTGGTGCAACAACAACGGAAATAATTAAAGCAATTTTCCATAATGAAAAAAAGGTTTTACCTTGTTCAGCTATGTTAAATGGATCATATGGACAGGCAGATATTTACGCAAGTGTACCTTGTGTAATAGGTAAAAATGGAGTAGAAGAAATTATTGAAATTCATTTAACAAAAGAAGAACAAGATGATTTTGTTAATAGCTGTAGTGTAATTAAAAGAAATATAGATAAAATATATAATATATAGATTTGCATTGAAATGAAAGAAGAATTAAAATGAAATTTTTTATTAATTTAGCAGTAAAGAAAAAACTTATTATAGTATTTTCAATAGTATGTACTTTTATGATTTTAATAGGGTTTGAGGGAATATTAAGTTCTGCAATCATAAATAATAGTGCAAAGAAAATGTATAGTAATAATTTAACAGCTATTAAGGATTTAGAAGAAATATCGAGTAATGTAAATGAAATTAGAGCTAATATGCTTATAATTCTTTTTGAAAGAAATATATCCAATTTAGATTATCATATAAAAATTATAAATTATTTAACAAATGAAGATGAAAAATTGAAAAAGGAATATGAAAATATACTAGATTTAGATTCTGATAGGTCAGAAGAAGAATCTAAAATTTATGAGGATTTTAATAAACAATTAATAAGATATCTAGAAGCAAGAACTAAGGTTATAGAACTTGTTAAAGCTAGTAACTATGATGAAGCAGTTAAGATCTATAATTCAGAAGTTATGATAAGCAGAACTTCTATGCTTGAAAGATTACAAAAATGTATTGATATAAATCAACAGTCAGCAGAACAATGTAATTTAGATAATATTGCTCAATTTAATAACGTTATGTATAAAATAATAATTTATACATCTGTAGCATTTTTTGTCATAATATTTATGGCATACATATTAAGCAAAAGTATAATCATTCCATTAAATAAAATAAAAGGTTTTGCACAGAGATTATCAAATTATGATTTTTCAGAAGCTTTAGTTATTGCAAGAAAGGATGAATTTGGACAAACTACAATTGCGTTAAATGCGGCACAGGAAAATGTAAGGGATTTAGTAAAGGTAATTCTGGAAAATTCACAGGATATAAGTGCATCATCTGAAGAACTTTCAGCGACAGTTCAAGAATTATCATCAAAAACTATAACTATAGATAAAGCAGTAGAGAGTATTGTTTTTGGTATGCAAGAGTCTAGTAGGGCATCAGAGGAAATAAGTGAATCCACTCAAGAAGTAGATTCAAGTATCAATGTGCTTTCATCTAGAGCTATGGAAGGTAGTAATAATGCAAATAAATCTAAAGAAAGAGCTACAGAAGTTAAAAATAATAGTCAAAATGCTATAAATGAAACTAGAAAAATATATGCTGAAAAACAAGAAAAGATGAAAAAAGCTATTGAAGATGGAAAAGTAGTAGATAGTATAAAAGTTATGGCAGATACTATAGGAAGTTTAGCAGAGCAGACAAATCTACTTGCATTAAATGCTGCAATAGAAGCAGCAAGAGCAGGGGATCAGGGAAAAGGTTTTGCAGTAGTAGCAGAAGAAGTTAGAACACTCGCAGAAGAGTCTTCACAAGCAGTAATAAATATTCAAGATACTATTGTTAAAGTTCAGATGGCATTTAAAAGTAGTATTGATACAGGTAGAGACATATTAGAATTTATAAATACAAATGTAAATGAACAATTTAATGCTTATGGAGAAACAGGTAATAAGTATTATAATGATTCAGATTTTGTAAGCAAAATGTCTGAGGAAATTGCTTCTATGTCTGAGGAAATAACAGCTACGGTTGGACAAGTAAGTGAAGCAGTACAAAGTATGTCAGAAGCTTCACAAAAATCAAGTGAAGAAGCAGAAATAATAAAAGAAAGCATGGATGAAGCAACAAAAGCAATAGAACAAGTGGCATTAACAGCACAAAGCCAAGCAGAGCTTGCTCAAAAGCTTAATGAAATGGTTCAGAAATTTAAAATATAAATTTGTCCTAAAACAAAAGGGAACTCTATTTTTTATCCCTTTTGTTTTAGGATATGCAACCTGTCCCACCCGGCAACTACACTTTGAGTCAACCACGCATAGACCAACGGAATAAAATATCCACAAGCTGGCTCTATATTTAGGATAAAGCACAATTTATGAATAACTAAACATAATGAGTACAAGCTAAACTATTCCATGAAGAAAAGAAAGGGAAAGATCTTGTCCTATAAAAAATCGTATACAGGAATACATGTAGTAACTATATATATAGCAATATAGAAATATAGTTAACTAGTTATATATAGTTAAAATTACGTGCAGAATTGCTAAATGAAAAATATTATATATTTCCTTATTATATTAAAAACAGCACTAAATTTAAAGATGCAGTAATGAGGTTTGAAAGTATAACTCAATATGCTGGGGAAAAGTTTGATGGTGCTATAGCTTACAACAATGTAGCAAAGGAGATAATGTCATGGTAAGAAAGAAGTAATAAAACCAGTTGTAGCTAAACCGTTAAATGATAATCAAAAAGTAAATTTTGTAACAATTTTTGTTACAAATAACATAGATAAATGTGTAACATATTATGTTACAAAATATGATACTGAATGTGTAACTAATAAGGATACTAAAAATGTTACCAATTATGATACAATAATTGAAACAAATTATATTACTAATTAAGATACAAATATAGTTACAAAGAAAGATACAGTAGTAGTAACTAAAAATGATACAAAAATTGTAACAAAAAATGTTCCTAAAAAGGTAATGATAACTAAAAGTACTACCCTTGATAAAAGGGATATAATAGCGAAGTTTACTAGTGATAAGAGAGTAAGACCTAATTACAATTTATCAGAAGATACAGTAGAAATAATAGAAAAGATATCAGAAATTTTAGGATATAAGAAAGCTGAATTTGTTGATACGTATTTAAATATAAATTTGGAAAAAGTATTAAAATATTTAGAAAAAATAAATATAAAATAATAAAAATAATACTTTATAAAATATTATGAATGATCCTTTTAAATATGTAAACATTCCCAATCACTAATGTACATATCAAATGCAAATTTTAATAACTTTTTTATTTTAAATAGTGAGTGTTTTAATCCTTATATAAATATAAAAACTAATGGGCTTTTTATGTACCATTATTTAGACATATATAATATAAGAGCATCAGCTATAGCATCTTTTTAGTTTATATCATTATCTTTACAATACTTTGCAAACATATCAAGAATAGATTTATAACTCCTAAAAGATCTAGTTATAATATCTGAATCTTCCCTAAGAATATTAGTATTATTTTTCTTTAGTTTATAATTATGAATAATTTCGAAAAGGATATTAAAATCTTCATTAATTATTTTTAAACCGATTCTGAGAAAATTTAAAATTTGAAAATGGAAATGATGGAGAAATTCTATGATAAAGTAGCATTTGAAATTTTATTTAATGATATTTAGATAATATAAAAATTTTAATCAGAATTGAAAGAGCTATTTTTAATCCAAGAGAACATTGCATGAAAGATTGATTTCATGCAATGTTTTGTATTCTGGAATAGTATGGAAGTGGAGCCTCCGATTTCAGTTATAAAGTAAGACAAAAGAATAAGAGCAGTAGGTTTTTTTCCTATTGCTCTTATTAATATTAAGCTACATCATATTTAGTAACAGTTTTCGCAACTAGCTGAGCAGATCCTTTGCCAACTAATGCACCAGATGAAACTACAAATATATTTTTTGAGATTATAGTATCCATTAAGGCATCAACTTCATCTTTAGTGATACCAGGTTTAACTCCATTAATTGATAGAGAAGTTTTTTCTCCGTACTCAGTTCTAAATACCATACTTAAAGTATATTCCATGAAAGTATACCCCCTTTATTTAAATTTTTCTGATGTCTAGCACTGTAACGCTCCCATCATCTATTGATGAGTGAGATAGCAGTGGCTAGACTCTAGACATTGTGACCCTTGTGGTTATAAGTTCAACTAAGATTCAGACACCTGAATCAAGTTTCACTTGAAAGTAGCTGCTATGCATTTACTAGTGTAGATGCTGAATTTAAAAAATAAGATCTTGTTGGATTATCTAGTACTGTTTTAATAGCTTCAGCTACATCGAAAGCTGCTTGGGGCTCAACATCATTTCTTACATTTGAAAAACTCTTTTTTGAATAAGTTGGCTGACCGCTTGTATCAGTACCGCTTTGAATTTCAATAGATAGAGATTTTGAACTTGCAACCTTTGTAATTGCCATGGTATTCACTCCTTTTCATATAATTTATCCGATAGCTATGATTTGTAAATATGAAACTTCTCTTCCTAACCTCAGATGAGTACTCACAGAGTAAGCGACCACCATCAAATCATAGATTCGAGACGTCTGCTTAACCGATTTACGCTAAATCAATTTTTTAATGAGGTTAACTCATAAATGAGTTAACTAAGTTCAAGAAACTAAATCATATATGCCCACAAGGGGAAAGTTCGAGAACCCAAATGTAAAATTTGGACTCTCACTTTTAGATTTTCACTTATCTGCTTAAGACATAGCAACAGTAGTAACTGTTTTAGCTACAATAGCAGCAGACGCTTTTGAAACTAAATCTCCTGAAGATGTAGAGAATATATTTTCAGTTAAGATTGTGTTCATTAAGCTATTTACTTCAGGAGGAGTTAAGCTGCTTTTAACATCAGTTATAGAAAAAGTTGTTTTCTTTCCACCAGAAGTATTAAATACCATATTTAATGTGTATTCCATGAAAGTGTACCTCCTTTACTAGAATTTTAGGTTTAGAGTTTTACTAAACATTAGAAACTGTTTCAACTTCGTTAAGGTAAGTGTCTCTTGTGTTTACGTCTAAAACTGATTTAATAGCTTCAGCAACGTTATAAACACCTTGATCAGTTGCAGTTAATTTAACTCCTGAAAAACTTTTCTTACCGTAGATAGGATCGCCAGCTTTATCTGTATCAGTTTGAACCTCAATAGCTAGAGTTTTGCTTTTAAGTGTTGTAGTTACAGCCATGGATATTCCCTCCTTTATGATTTGGATATAAATATGTATGCAATCAAAAATATTTTTTTCAAATCTTTTGAAATTGTATAGAATGGGTGCAATAATGTTACAATATATATATTCCAGTTTAAGAAAGAGAGCAAAGCAAATGAATAAAGATTTACCAGAGATAATTAAAAGTTACGAGGATTATTTGAATATTATTCAGGAAAAAGCATCTAGCACCGTATACTGTTATATAGTTGATATAATGTTACTAATAAATTATTTAAAAACCAAAGATAAGTATCAGAATTTAGAGATTGATAAAAGTTTTATAGAATTAATAGAGCTGCAGGATTTGTATGGATTTTTAAGCTATGTAAAAAATGAAAGGAATAATAGCTCTTTTGCAAGAGCTAGAAAGATAGCTTCAATTAAATCTTTCTTTAAATATTGTGAAACCAAGCTTAAAATAATAAATAATAATCCATGCAGGGAGCTTGAGGTTCCAAAGAAGCCCAATAAACAAATTAACTATTTAAACTTAGATGAATCTAAAAGATTACTTAAAGACATAGTGGGAAGAAATAAAAAAAGAGATTTAGCAATTTTAACATTATTTTTAAACTGCGGTCTTAGACTTTCAGAACTTTGCAATATAAGGTTTAAAGACATTAGGGAAGATACACTTGTTGTCAGGGGGAAGGGAAATAAGGATAGGACCATTTATTTAAATGAAATGTGTCTAAGAGCAATTGAAGATTATATGGAAGAAAGAAAACATATTAAACATAGCTATCTATTTGTATCTGAAAGAAAAAATCAGTTATGCAAGAGACAGGTTCAATACATAGTGCAAAAGAATATTTCAAGCACAGGTCTTGATGTAAGTAAATACACAACACATAAATTAAGACATACGGCAGCCACACTGCTTTACAAACATAGCAATGTTGATATTAGAACTATTCAAACTATTTTAGGACATAAAAATATATCAACTACCACAATTTACACTCATGTAGATAATGAGCAGGTGAGAAGTGCAATAAGATCTAATCCATTAAATGAAATGCAACTTTAAAGGAGGAATATAATGATTGAAAAGATATTAAATGTAGCAATAACAAAATGCTATGGGAATGCAGATGAAAATTCAACTAGAGGTAAGTTTAATATTCCAAAGAAGATTATTAATGATATGGGGATTACTGAAGATGATAGAACAGTTATTCTTAGATATGACGATGAAAAAAAGGAACTGCTTATAAAGAAAGCATAGAAAAGGGGACGTTTACCCCAAAAGAGCTTAAAGAAATAAAGAGTCATGATGATTTGTAATTATTATGGCTCTTTAATTTTTTTTATTTGATTACATAAAATTATATGTATACAATAATTACATTGTAATGTGTACATTACAATGTAATTAAAATTAAAAATAGTTATTGTATATGTACAATTAGAACAGTATAATTAAATTTGTAAGCAATGTATACATTACATTACTATGTAATTTGTGTATACGGAAAAAATAGGAGGGTAACATATGGGTGATAATATAATAAAACCAGCAACTTTTAGGTTAAATGAGGATGATATTAATAGATTTAAGGAGTTTGCTAGTCAAAATAACTTAAATCAGCAAGAAGCCTTTACGAGTTTACTTAATACATTAGAATTAAGCAATGCTAAGAGTTCTCTTGGAGATAGAGCAAAGAGCATTGAAGTATTCCAAACAACAGTTAATAGCTTAGTTAAGTTTTACATAAACAGTCTTGAAGAAAATACAACAGCTGAAGAAAGAATAAGAGAAGAATTAAATGATCAGATAAATAAAAAGGATAATACTATAAGTGCTTTATATGAGCAGGTTCAGGATTTAAAAAATGAAAGAGATTCCCTAAAAAATCAAATTACTGAATTAGAAGATAAGAATAAATTATTATCTTATAAAAATGATAAATTAGAAGCAGAGATTATTGATAAATCAAAGGCTATAGAAATTGCAAATAGAAATAATAATAATCTTCAGGACCAGGTTGCAGAATATAAAGAATATAAGAATATTAATATTGAACTTGAAAAGAATCTAGGTGATCTGCAAAATGATAATAAACAACTGGTATTAGATAAGACAGGACTTGAAAATCTTACTTCAAAGCTACAAGGTGAAGTTGATAATAAGGATAATATGATTACATTCTATAAAGATCAAGTAGAGAAATTAGAGCAGACTGAAAGAGATAGTAAGGCTGAGATTAAGAATTTACAAGATAAATATGCCGGTGAAATTGATAAGCTTAAGGCAGATCATAAGGCTGAGCTAGAAAATTCATTGAAATCATTAGAAGATCGTTTAATAGATAAAAATAATTTAGAACTTGATAAAAAGGATTTAGAAATGCAGAAATTACAGAATGAGATTGATAACTTGAGAAGGCAAATTACAGTTAAAAAGTAAACACATAACTTAATTTACTAAAAAGTACCTAAAGATATTAGATTTGTTTAGAAAATATTCAGATTGGATCAAAAGTCATAATTTAAAAGATACTATTAATAATTTTTAGGAGGAACTAATGTGGTTTTTTGTCACTAATGGTGATTTGAATAAATGTTTTGAAGATTTCTATAATAAACTATTAGAGTCCAAATTAATATTTTTATCATTCAAAGAATTAAATATTATGGAAATACCAGAAGTTAATGAATTTATAGATGAGGCTTTTTTTAATAATAATGAGAATGTTAAAGATTACCTAAATTCATTATATTTTTTAGGGACTAGTGGTATTAAATTATATCTATATGAATCTTTATATATTAAAATGTATTCTGAATATGAATATTTTATAAAGGATTTAGTTGCATATCTTAATCGTTACGATGAAAAAAAGTATAAAGCAATAAATTGTAAAAAGAAGAAATGCATATTTAATAGTCATAATTATGATAACTGCATCGAGTGTATAAATGTTAAAATTGAGGATTATAGTTTCAACTTTTATAAACAGTATTTAGAAAGACAAATACAACACGATAATGATTTAATAAATATTATTAATGACATAGATAATTGCAGACTTGTAAGAAATCATATTGTTCATAATAGTTCATTTGTAAACAAGTCTATTGGATCTAAGCAACGAAGTAAAATTGAAGATGCTGTAAAAATTCATGATGAGTTAGAACCTTTGGAGTTTATAGAAATTACAGATAAAGACTTAATAAATTTGTATAACAAGATTGAAGTTTTTTTACATAAATTAAAGGAACATTTTATTAAATATTCTAATAAATTTAGAATAAAGAAATAAAACTGTGTGAGATTATCTTAGAAACAACTAAGTCTTTTGTTTATGATGGTAATCATAACTAATAAAACTAAGACTATGGAAATATTGGGATAAATAACTCGAAATGCCACCTGATATCTGGTGGTTTATGAGATATAGAAGATTATAGTGAAAACAGATGCAGTTAATGATATAATCAGATTAAAGCTAAATTGTACAAAAAAACTAGTAGAACCACAAGGCCAGGTGTGGATTCTACTAGTTTTTTATATTTTGTCTAAGCATGGATCCAAGCTTATCTAAAATAAAGTTCTTTTTCCTAACTATCTTTGAGTAAGAGATCTTTTTCTTAGCTGCATAATCAGTAAGTGAAAAATTATTATAATATACAAAAAATATAAGTTCAAATTCATCAGGTTCAAGAGCTGAAACCATTCTTTGAATATTTAATATTCGTTCATGCTCCAAATAATCAATTTCTAAATTCTCATTACTTTGGAGAAACTCTGTAAAGTCATTAGGACAATTACCATCAATAGATGCATTAATGCTTAATGTATTTTGATGTTTTCGATTTTCTCTTGCTGTGTATTTCATTGCGTTTTTTATTGTAGAATACGCATAGCTTGAAAATGAATGTTTTGAAGTATCATATTTATCTACAGCATTAATTAAAGCAATATATCCTATTTGCACAAGATCATATTCATCATAATTTTTTATATTAAAGTTTTTAGCTGTTTTGAATATAAAAGGTTTAAATTGGAGCAGTAGCTTAGTTAAGCTTGCAGAGTTACCTGTTTTGGCTAGTTTGACATGGTCTTCAATTTCTTCGTAATTCATTAAATTACCCCCTTAAATTAATTGACAGTGTTTATTTTCAGCTGTCAATTTTTAATTGCTAATATATATGCAAAAACTATAAAAATTTACAAAGGGGATTAACTTATAATACATAAGACTATTATATCATAGTTGGAAACGGTTAACATTAGATAAAGTAGATAAGGTCAAAGATGGGTAAAAGTGTAAAAAGTTTGTATAATGTGAAAGAATATTGTATTATATAAATAACAAAAGCAAAATAATTCCATATAAAAAACAAGCCCCTATAGTGTACTAGGCCTAGGAAACTTAAATACACTACAGGGAATTACTCACTTAGTTAAATATATTTTATTTATTATAAAAGAATTATACAATATGTGACATATTAAGTCAATAAGTGAGTGAGATTAATGCTTGTAAATAAGTATGTATATTTATTAATACATTTATTTATAAGTTTTTTGTTTTTTATGATTGTATAGAAAACAGAGGGGGAAAATAACTTGCTTAACGCTATTAGAAAATTGACGGAAGACATAGAGTATAATATTGATCCTAAGTTTAAAGATGAAGCAGTGAAGAATATATCTATTCTCCATGAAGGTGATGATGGATATATTGCTATAGCTGCTAAAAAGGACAAGGAATACGTTCAATATCATTATAAGGTTAATGATTTAACTTATAATATAGGAAAGGCTATAAGCCTTGATGCAAACATATATATGACACCAAATTCTTTCTTTATGCCAAAAAGAAAGATTGAAAATATAAGAAAATTAAACGCTTTATACATAGATATAGACTATTATAATATTGAAAAATTAAAGACATATGATCATGAAAGGATCCTTGCAATTCTCGAAAATGATTATTTTGGTCAAGATGTACCAGAACCAAGTTTTGCTATATACACAGGGCGTGGTCTTGCTATATACTGGCTTATTGAACCGGTACCAATAAAAGTACTTCCACTTTGGAATTCGATTCAAAAATTTTTTGTAGACAAGCTTAAAGACATGGGCGCGGATTCAAAGAGTATTGATGGAGCTAGAATAATGAGGCTTGCAGGAAGCATAAATGATAAAACTGGGCTAAGATCAAAGCTTTATATGTATGATGAAAATTTAGTTTATACCTTAAGAGATATACAAAATGATTATCTGCCACAGCTTACACCATATATTAATAATCCAGCATATAAAGGCAAGGGCAGAAGAGCAAAAGTAGTAAACTTTTATACTTTGTATTCTCTGCATTATGCAAGGCTTAATGATATATTAAAGATCCAGGAGCTACGAGAGGGGTATTGCAGAAATAATGATGGGTCACTTTCAGAAGAAGGTCAGAGAGAGCTTATGTGTTTCTTATATAGGTATTGGTATTGTTGCTATTGTAATGATACTAAACAAGCTCTTCAAAATACGTTAGAGTTTAATCAAGGGCTTAAGAAGCCATTGCCTAATGCGGAAGTAGAAAAAATAACGGAACAAGCAGAAAAAGCCTATAGAGAATGGTTACTTGATAGTCCTAATGGAGTCTATAAGCGAGGTGGATATAATTATAAAAATGAAACATTAATATCACTCTTGAATATCACAGAAGATGAAATGAGAGTGCTGACAACAATTATAAATCCAAGTGAAAAATTACGTAGACAACTTGTTAAAGAAAAAGAAGAAAGACGAAATGAAAATGGGTTAACTAAAAGGGAACAGCAGAAACAAGATAGATTGAAAGAGATATTCGCATTAAAAGAACAGGGATTAAAACAGATAGAAATAGCTAAAAAGATAGGAGTATCAAGGCAAGCCGTAAGCAAGCTATTAAAATCAATTTAATTTGTCAACTGAAATACTTGCTTATATTAATGGGGCGTAGCCTGTTTACTTTTTTTTATTAGAGAGGAAAGGAATTTTAAGGATGGGTGAATTTAACTATATTAATTTTTCAAAAGAGAATCCAGCAATAATTAATATAAACAATTCAGCAACAGAGCACTTATATCATTACACTAGGATGGAATCATTTTTTGAAATACTTAGAAATAAAAAATTATGGATATCACAAGCAGATTTTTTAAATGATTCTTCTGAAATTGATTATATTCAGAATGTGATGTTATTCGTAGCAGATGAATTGAATAATAACAAGGAGAGATATCGAAGTGAGATGGACTATGAGGGAAGAGCTTTAGAGATGTTTATTAAATGTTTAACTATAACATCAAAAGCAATTTTGGATAAAAAGAGAATTACAGATATGGAAGTTTTTATTTTATCACTTACAGAAAATAAAGATTCATTAAACTTATTTACGAACTATTCCAATAGCGATGGAATAGCTATTGGTTTTCAGAATAATTTAGAAGAAATGTTTGATAAAAACTTTTTAGATAAGAATAAGATTATGTTGTTTCATGGAAAAGTTATATATGATAGTGAGCAACAAAAGGAGATTTTAAAACGTCATATATTAGAAGTATATAATGAATTGATGAAAAACTTGAATAAGCTGAATGTTAGAGTAGTTGATGAAAAAATGCAGCTAGAGATGTTAAATGAAATTACACTTATCCTGGGTTTGTATTTTATAAACTATAGTATTTTTTTTAAAAGTCCATATTTTAAGGCGGAAGAAGAATATAGAGTTGCGTTTGGTATAGATAGATCAAAACTTGGTAAAATGATAAAATTTAGAATGAGGCAAGGATTAATTGTGCCATATATTGAGTTAAAATATAATGAGAAATTTATTAATAGTTTGGTTATAGGTCCAACTAATAAAAGTGATTTAACAGAAAAGGGATTAAATTTATATTATGCAAATCAATGTAATGGAAGGAAAATAAAAATTGAAAAATCACAAATTCCATTAAGAGCATTATAAATAATTAGTTCAAGGTAATTTAGAAAAATACAACTATCAGTTAAAAGTTTCCTAGAATACTTTCTTATATTAAAATCAATTTAATTTGTCAACTGAAATACTTGCTTATATTAATGGGGCGTAGCCTGTTTACTTTTAAGTTTTGGAATATGTAATTCAATATTAAGTACAATCATACTTAAGCTTAAAATACTTGGTTACTGTATAATACTGGGCTAGAGCTTAGTAGAGATTGGCTTAATAATTTGTTTTCTGAAATACGCTCTTATATAATAAAGCAATCCTTAAGCCATAAGTTTTTATAGCTTTAAGGATTTTCTTGATCATTAAGCAACTTTATCATCGCCTTTATAGTTTGAATGCTCCGTAACTACTGCAGAAAGGTCTGTTATAGCTTTTGTTAACCCATCAATCTTGGTTTCAAACCTGATTAATAGGTATGTTGCAACAGCTATAGGAAAGCCAACGTTTGTAATTAATGTTACCATTTCACCCATAAAGAAAACCTCCTTTGCATTGTACTTTTAAATAAGTATGCAGGGATGTTTATATATTTTTAAGAATAAGCAGTTATTTTTTACTAAAAACACAATTATAGTAGTGACAGATAGCTTGATCTATAATTTCATTAAGATAAATATTTACATTGTCAGATTCGCCTTTAATTTGATTTAATTTCTTCAAAGTTGAAGCTCTAAATTGATAACATCTCTTTATATCAAAGCTTTCACCATTAACAGCAGGGGTTAATCCACGTACCTTTTGAATTTGGACCAATGAATTTGTTTCTTTGTTTTCAGAGCTATGATCATCTTTTGTATTTGAAAAATTTGATTTAGCATATTCAAAGCTTTTAATAATATTTTGAGTATTATAGTTTGAAGTATCATCTTGATCAGAAAAAGAAAATGCTTTTATTTCAATACCATCATCTAGTGGTTCTGAGTCCGTGAATCCATTAATTTCAATATCAGTATATTCACTTTCATTAAGCGGCTTATAATTTTGACCTTTTTTGCCCAAAGAAATCACTTCCTTAAAATATTTAGGCACATTAAAGAAAATAATAGGCCAAACATGCTAGTATACTGGTCTATTATTTTCTTGATTGTGCATTATAGATATATTCTTAAACAAGATATCTAGATAACTATATGATAAAAAGTCAGGAAAATGTAGTATCTTCCTGAATATTAATTTAGGCACATGAAAATAAATAACAAGTCCAAAGTTGCCATGAATATTTTTCATTAGTCAAGGAGGTAAATTGCCCTCATAGCGGGTCTATTAGGTCAATTTGCCGACGCAGGATAATGGAAAATAAGCTGGCAAATTGACTTGTTATTTATTGATTGTGCCTTATTAAAAATCTCTATACGTCCTTGTATAATCAGCATCTTTATACATTTCAAATTCATCATATCGCCTGCGATATAAACCAAGTGCACGCTTTCCGTTACAATTACACCACATTAAAAAATCTTCCTTAATTTTTTCCATTGGAACATTGGCTCTAATATCTTTTAAAAGAGTAGAAAATTTAAGAGCATTTGCTCCACAGTTATATGCAAAGGAAACAAGGGCATCAAACTGGCATTGAGTAAGATTTAAACCAGAAACCATAGTGTTAACTGAATCAACAAAACTTTGCAGGTCCTTTTTTAGTAGAGCTTTAGCTTCAGTTTCAGTAAGGCTTTCAAAATTCTCACTTGAAGTTATAACATGGCCATAACCTACAGTTTGATTTTGAGAATCTAATCCTCGATATGGCTTAGCATAGAATCTTTCATAATCCGCTATAAAGTTAATGCCTTTTTCTGAAATATCAAAATCTGTTAAGCTGTTATTATTATTTTTAAATAGAGCATTTTTTGTTTCTGGACCTACAATGCCATCAGCAGTTAAATTATGCTCTTCCTGAAATCTCAAAAGACAGTTATAAGTGTCAATGCCAGCTATTCCATCTACAGCTAAATCGAAGCCATATGAATTTAATGCAGCTTGAATATTTTTAATTTTATCTATTAATGTATTCCAAGTATAATCTCCAACAATTCCATCACATACTAGACTGTTTTCACTTTGAAAATTCTTAACTGCAGTTTCCGTATTTTCGCCATAAATATAATCAATTCCTAATGGATCATAGCCGAGCATCTTTAAATTATTTTGAATTATTCCAACTCTAGTTCCGTTGGAGCCTTTACTATAAATCATATATTTCTCCTCATTTCATAAATGAATTTATAATATATAAGCAATAAATGTATATATTTAGCAAATTGCTATGATATAATAAGTTTAGTGATTAACTTAATTTTACTAAGGTTGTTACTAAAGCTTTCATGTGTTATGCATGAGGGCTTTTGTGTTATAATATTAAAAAAGATTATAGGCAGGGTGAGGAGTGATAATTTGAAAAATAGTAATGTACATCATGAACATGATGTAGGATATAAACACATATTTTCGCATAAAGGAACTTTTTTAGAACTCTTAAGAAGCTTTGCTAAAAAGGAATGGACCAATTTAATAAAAGAAGAAGACTTAATTTTAGTTGATAAATCTTATATACTTTCAGATTTTGAGGAAGAAGAATCAGATATCCTTTATAAAGTAAACGTAAATGGGGAAGAAGTAATATTTTATGTGCTTTTGGAATTTCAATCCAAAGTCGATTTTCAAATGCCTATGAGATTGTTATTTTATATGACAGAAGTTTGGAGAGATGTACTTAAAAATACAGATAAGAGTGAGGTTAAAAGAAAATCTTTTAAGCTGCCAGCAATTGTGCCTATAGTATTATACAATGGAAAAAATAAATGGACTGCAAAAACAAGTTTTAGAGAGATCTTAAGTGGATATGAGTTATTTGAAGATAATATATTAAACTTTAATTATATGCTATTTGATATAAATAGATATTCTGATGAAGAACTATATAATGTATCTAATTTAGTATCAGCAGTGTTTTTGTTAGATCAGGAAATGGATGAAGATGAATTACTAAGAAGATTAAGAAAATTAATATATGTTCTTAAGAAAATATCACCAGAACAGTTTAATGTATTTAAACAATGGCTGAAGAAAATAGTAAAACCTAGATTAACTGAAGAAATGCAAAAAGAAGTTGATGAGGTACTGGATAAATCTAATCAGGAGGAGGTTGATTTTATGGTTAGTAATTTAGGAAAGACTTTAGAAAAGATGGAAAGAAAAGCAGTAGAAAAAGGTAGTGAAAACAGGACAAAAGAAATAGCTATAAATGCTATAGAAATGGGAATGGATAATGAAATTATAATTAAGCTAACAGGATTAACTGATGAAAAAATAAATGAGATTAGAAAAGAAAGAAGTCATTAGATCTTATGCTTAGTAACTTAGGAAGAACTTTAGATAAAATGGAAAGAAAAGCAGTAGAAAAAGGTAAGATTGAAGTTGCCAAAAACCTTTTGAAAATGGAATTAACTGTAGATCAAGTATCGATTGGAACAGGGATATCAAAGGAAAAAGTTGAGAAATTAAGAAAAGAAGTAATTATGTAGAATGGTTTAAAATACAAATATAGAGCTAAAACTGAGGTAGATTTTAATATTACAGAAATAAAGATAGCAGATAGGATTAATTGATAAAATCCTATCTGCTGTCTTTATACACCAACATAAATTTGATATTTAGTAATATTTTGGAATTTATATATTGACCTATAAGAATGTTGTAAGTATATTATAAGTAACTGATAAGTTAATCATAAGAAAGTAGGGATTATATATGGCGCAAAGTAGAGTGGTAGTGTTGCATGAAACATCTCAGCCAGAAGATTAGTTTCACAGCTTTAGGTTGTTGCAATTATTTTAATTAAGTCAATTTACAATGATTAAAAGGGGGATATATATGTTTTTTGAAGAAGTACCAAATCTTAAAACGTAGTAAATTTAAAATTTAGCAGTATTTATCCAATTTATTTAAAACTGTGGATATGGGCAACTAAAAATTTTAATAATTTTAACGATGTATTTCCTTTAAGATGTGCAAATACTTCAGTAGTACAGAAATTTCCAGTAACAAGTTTTGAATTAATATACTTCAATCCATAAACAAGGAAGTATTGGACAAGCTCTAAAGCTTTATAGTAAAAGAAAGTTAAATTTGTTCATAAACTATTTGTGAACTTTAGGTGAAGTCTATGAGCTTATCCAATAACAAATTGCAACTCGCTAAGCTCGTAATTTTAATGTCTTATCTATATAACTATATATTTATTTATTTTCAATTAATTCTTTTAAGTAATCTTTGTTTAATCCATTATCCATAATTCTATACGTTTTGAGATTATGTTCTCTTATATTATCTATAGTAATATAATTGGTATCATAAATAATAACTTCCAAAAGATTACTATTCTTATCAGTAGAAATTGCAAAATCGTAATAATAATTTGATCTAATATTGGTATTTTCTTTAAATTCAACAATTTTCATTTTAGATAAATCAGATAATAGTTTATTTATTTCGTTTATATCAGTGATAGACTTATATTTATCATCATAAGAACTCGTCATTCTAATTTTACTAATATTACTACCTTGACAATCTTTTAATATAAAATTCCTAAAAGAATTACTTTTAGGAGATAAGTAATAAATTAAAAGAACTACCAATGCAATAACTGAGAAAAATATAAATATTTTTTTCACATTTTTCATAGACATCTCCTACTTAATTTTATAATTTTAATATAAAAATTATACCATATTATAATAGTGTAAAAATGTTCAAATGATTTTACAACTAAATAAAAAAACATTTATAATAAGTGATTGTTGCATTATCAAACAACAATCACAGCAAGGCTCCGTGAACATTCTGAGAAGCTATAAATCTAACCTCAAGATGTTTATATGTTTGTTGATTGTCTATTACCTTAAGTACATTAATATATTTCTGAGATGATTATTTACATTGTAATGATTGCGATATATATATTAGTAGAGCATTGGCTACAGCATCTTTTTTGAACCAGTTCACTATCCTTGCAATATTTTGAGAACATATCAAGAACTGTTTTGTAACTCCTAAATGATCTAGTGACCACATCTGAATCTTCTCTAGAAACTTTTATAGTATTTTTCTTAAGTTTACTGGTATCATGAAATACGCCCTTATATTAATGGGGTGTAGCCTGTTTACTTTTTAGTTTTGGACTATTTTAGTATTAATTTCATAATATCGTTCATTTATAATTTTGCAAGTTTTATGTCTTTTTTATAAAAATTTTTTTGTTTTTTTGTTCTTTAGAGTTAAGTTTTTGTATATTTTGTAAAAAAAGTATATAAATTTTGAGAGTATTCTTGCAATTTAATGTTATAAATATATTAATTAAATTAGATTATTTTTTTGTAATTTATTTTAAAATTTTTATACTATAAAATACTATAAAATTTGAGTTAATATTAGAATTAATGCAGATTATTATAATTTTTATGGTAACAATATTTATTACTAATTAAGTCACACAAAAATGTACTATATATTGTAACAAAATAAATTACATTTTTATGTAATCATTAATGTATTAATTTGGAAATATGGTATAATATAAATAGGGATTAACTTTTAAAATTAAATTATATAATTATTGAAAAACTCTTATAAAATAAAAATATAAGAGTTTTTTGTATGTATATTGGTAAAACTCACGATATCATAAGGTATTCTCCACTTTTCGTTTATTAATATGTTATAATATGTTAAAGAATGTTGCTTGCTTCACAGCTCTAAGGAGGGATTATTATGGTTATAAGCTATGATAAGTTATGGAAAATTTTAATTGATAAGAAAATGAATAAGACCGAGCTTAAAGAAAGTGCTGGGATTACATATAATATTATAGCTCGTCTTGGTAAATGCCAGCCTGTGAATTTAGAGAGTCTATACAAAATCTGCAAATGCTTAAACTGTAATATACAGGATATTATGGAGTTTAAAATAGAATCAAGTTAAACTTGATTTATGTGGAGTTTGATCTCCATCTGAATCTTAGTTGAACTTATAACCACAAGGATCACAATGTACCATAAGTGGGTATATTGTCTAGATTTATGATACTTTTATCTGAAGCTCAAAGAATCGGGAGTGTTACAATGTCTAGATATTAGATAAATTATATGTATTCATATTAAAAACACGGGAATAGGGGGATTTAGTTTATGGGAAAGAGAGATTTGTCAGAAGAAGATATTAAAGCACAATATATAACACCAGCAATCATAGATTCTGGGTGGGACTTAAAGAAACAAGTCCGTTTAGAATACGCTTTTACTGCTGGAAGAATAATACTTCGTGGTAATATCACAGCTCGTGGAAAACAAAAAAGGGCTGATTATGTTCTTTTTTATAAAAGTAATTTTCCTTTAGCGGTAATTGAAGCTAAAGATAATAATCATCCAGTAGGCGCAGGCTTGCAGCAGGCAATAGATTATGCAAAAGCTTTAGATATCTATTATGTATATGCTTCAAATGGTGATGGTTTTATTGAACAAAATTTAATAACTGGGAAAGTACGCGAGCTAAGTCTTCATGAGTTCCCATCACCAGAGGAATTATATAGAAGATATATAAAAGATAAAAATTTAAATGAAGTGGAAGAGAAGGCAGCTCTAGAACCTTATTATTATGTGCCTAATTATAAAAAACCTAGATATTATCAACGTATAGCCGTTAATAGAACTGTAGATACTGTCGCAAATGGGCAAAACCGAGTATTACTTGTGTGTGCCACCGGAACTGGTAAGACCTTCATGGCTTTTCAAATCATATATAGACTTTGGAAGGCAGGTATAAAGAAAAAAATATTATTTTTAGCAGATAGGAATGTATTAGTAGATCAAACTATTTCTGGGGATTTTAAACCATTTGGCGGGAAAATGACTAAGGTAGAGAAGAAAACGCTAGATAGCTCATATGAAATTTATTTAGCTCTATATCAGCAGCTTTCTGGCGATGATGGAGAGGAAGCTTATTTACAGTTTAAGCCGAACTTTTTTGATTTAATTGTTATAGATGAGTGCCATAGAGGAAGTGCAAAAGAAGATTCAGCATGGAGAAAAATTTTGGATTATTTCTCATCAGCCACTCATGTAGGATGTACTGCTACACCTATTGAAACAACAGAAGCATCAAGTCAGACTTATTTTGGAGAACCTATTTATGAATATTCACTAAACCAAGGTATTGAGGATGGCTTTTTAGCACCATATAAAGTAATAAGAATAGGACTTGATAAAGACCTTGAAGGATATAGACCAGAGAGTGGAAAGCTTGATAAGCATGGCTATGAGATAGAGGATAGAGAGTATAATATCAAGGATTATGATAGAAGCCTTGTAATTGAGCAGAGAACAAAGGTAATTGCAGCTAAGATTACTGAGTTTTTAAAGAAGACAGACAGGTTTAGTAAAACCATAGTATTTTGCGTGGATATTGAACATGCAGAGAGGATGAGGCAGGCTCTTATTAATGAAAACAAGGACCTATATAGAGAAAATAGCAAATACATAATGCGTATTACAGGGGATAATGATGAAGGTAAAGCACAACTTGAATATTTTATAGATGAAGAAAGTACATACCCTGTTATAGCTGTTACAAGCAAGCTCATGACAACAGGTGTTGACGCTAAAATGTGCAAGTTAATTGTACTAGATAATAATATCAATAGTATGACAGAATTCAAACAAATTATTGGTAGAGGAACAAGACTCCTTGAGGATTATGGCAAGACTTATTTCACAATAATGGATTTTCGTAATGCCAGCAGATTATTTGCTGACCCAGATTTTAATGGAAATCCAGAAGTAGTAATTGAATTAGGTGAAGATGATCCAGTAATTGAGCCAGATGCTAATGAAGCTCAGGATACATATGAAGAAGGTGACAATCCATATGCAGATGAAGCAAGAGAAACAGATGGAGAATATCATACTGGCAGCACTGATGGCTTTGATGATGATGATAAACCTAAGAAATATTACATTGGGGATGTATTGGTAAAGGTGCTTTCAGAAAGAGTTCAGTATGTTGATAAGGATGGTAAATTAATCACTGAAAGTCTTATTGATTATACAAAGAAAAATATCATAAAACAGTATGCTAGTTTGGATGATTTTCTTAAGAAGTGGACAGAATCAGCGAAAAAGCAAGCAATTATTGATGAGTTAAAAGAAGAAGGCGTTATACTCGAGGCTATAAAAGAAGAAACTCAACAAACTGATTTAGATGACTTTGATTTAATCTGCCACTTAGCTTATGACAAAATGCCACTAACCAAAGCTGAGAGGGCAAACAATGTTAAAAAGAGGCATTATTTATACAAATACTCTGACATGGCAAAACAAGTCCTAGAAGCTTTGCTTGATAAATATGCAAGTGACGGTATCAAGGAAATTGAAGAAACAAAGGTACTTGAGCTTAAAGAATTTACGAAGTTTGGCAGCCCTATGAAGATAGTCAAAGCCTTTGGTGGAAAAGGAGGTTATCAAAAGGCAGTTCGTGAATTAGAAAATGAAATTTACTATGCATAGAATTATATAATTATGAGATAAAATTATTATGTATGTATTTTGCTATGATTATGATAAAGATAAGGAGAGGTGAATTAGTATGTATGCTAAGAATATGCACTACACAGAAGATGATTTTGAAAATATTCAGGCAAATTATAATGGTAAAGCTGAATATAGTAACGGATATATTGTATTATCATCTAATACTTCCATTGAACATAATAAAATAATATCAAGACTAAATTTTAAATTAATGACGTTTCTTGATAAAAGTAAATGCGATGTATATACAGAGTCTATTGAAATAATTTTTAAAAATAATGAAGAAGTGTACAAATATAAACCAGATGTATTTGTAATGTGTGAAGAATCTACTAGGCAAGGTGAAAGTTTCACATCAGCTCCAAAGATTGTATTTGAAGTTATTTCAAAAAGCACTGCATCCCATGACTATATAACAAAGTTAGATGTTTATCAAAGATTTGGTGTTCTTGAATATAATCTAGTTGAACAAGAAGGCTATATAGTACAATATTCATTAATAAATAATCAGTATAAAATAACAAATGTCTTTAAAAATAATGATGATTATATAAGCACAGTTTTTCCAGATATGTCTATAAATCTTGAAGATATATTCAAGGCATAAATTGTAAATGATTGATAAAAAGCCATAGGCTTTTCTTAAAAAATTAAAAGAAAGCCTGTGGCTTTCAATGATAATTTATCATTGAAAACTAAAATACTAATGAAAGCAGGAAAGAAAAATGGCAATAACAAATTTTGTTAAAAGAATTCAAGATGTTATGAGAAACGACGCAGGAATAAACGGTGATGCCCAAAGAATAGAGCAGATTGTCTGGATTCTATTTTTAAAAATATATGATGCAAAGGAAGAAGCATGGGAATTATATGATGATAATTACAAATCAATTATCCCAGATGGCTTAAAGTGGAGAGACTGGGCTGTGGATGAAAAAGATGGAGAAGCACTTACAGGCGATAATCTACTTGATTTTGTAAACAATAAACTATTCCCGGCTCTAAAAAATATTGAAATAGATGAAGAAACACCAATGAGTAAGGTTATTGTAAAATATGCATTTGAAGATGCTAATAACTATCAAAAAGATGGGGTACTCCTTAGACAAGTGGTAAATATCATTGATGAAATTGATTTTACAGAATATGAGGAACGTCATGCTTTTGGTACGATTTATGAATCATTCCTAAAAGATCTTCAAAGTGCAGGAAATGCAGGAGAATTTTATACACCAAGAGCAGTAACAGATTTTATGGTAGAGGTTATAAAGCCAGTTTTAGGTGAAAAGATAGGAGATTTTGCTTGCGGTACTGGTGGATTTTTAGTTTCTGCTTTAAATGCTCTAGAAAAGCAAGTTGGAAATTCCCTTGAAAATAGAGAAATTTATAATAATTCTGTTTATGGAGTGGAGAAAAAGGCACTTCCACATATTTTATGTATAACTAATATGCTCTTACACGATATTGATAATCCTAATATAATCCATGGAAATACTCTAGAAACAGATTATAAAGAATATAGAAAAATGGAACAGTTTGATGTGGTCCTTATGAATCCACCTTATGGGGGAAATGAAAAAGACAGTGTAAAGGTTAATTTTCCAAGTGATTTAAGAAGCTCTGAAACTGCTGATTTATTCATGAATATCATTATGTTTAGATTAAAGAAAAATGGTAGATGCGGTATCATCCTTCCAGATGGATTCTTATTTGGTACAGATAATGCCAAAGTAAATATCAAGAAGAAATTATTTAGCGAGTTCAATTTACATACAGTTATAAGACTACCACATAGTGTATTTGCTCCATATACATCAATTACAACAAATATACTATTTTTTGATAACACACATAAAACAGAAGAAACATGGTTTTATAGATTAGATATGCCAGAAGGTTATAAGAACTTTTCAAAGACAAAACCAATGAAGTTAGAGCATTTTGAACCAGCAATAACTTGGTGGAATAACAGAGAAGAAATAGAAGTAGACGGATTCCCAAAAGCGAAGAAGTACACAGTTAAAGAAATAGAAGAATTAAATTATAATATAGATTTATGTGGCTTACCACACGCAGAAGAAGTGATTTTAGAGCCAATGGAGCTAATTCATCAGTATCAAGAAAAAAGAGCATCACTAAATGCTGAAATAGACCATGTGCTAGATAAAATTACTTCAATGCTTGGAGGTAATTTGTAGTATGAATGCACAGGATTTAAAAAACAGCATATTGCAATTAGCCATCCAAGGAAAGTTAGTTGAACAGAGACAAGAAGAAGGTAATGCTAAAGAATTAATAAAAGAGATAAAAGCTGAGAAGGAAAGGCTTATAAAAGAAAAGAAGATAAAGAAGGAAAAACCACTGGCAGAAATAGCTGAGAGCGATATACCTTTTGAGATTCCCGAGAGTTGGGAGTGGGTGAGGTTGTCTGATGTTATTGATGTTAGAGATGGAACTCATGATACACCAAGGTATGTTACAGAAGGTATCCCATTAGTAACTAGCAAAAATCTAATTAATGGAACTATTGATTTTGATAATGTAAAATTAATATCATTTGAAGATGCAGAAAAAATAAACAAACGATCTAATGTAGACAACGGAGATATATTATTTGCAATGATTGGTTCTATTGGGAACCCTGTTTTGGTAAAAAAGGATAGAGAATTTTCAATTAAAAATATGGCTCTTTTTAAAACAATCAACATTAATTTATTTAACATGGAATATTTATTTTGGTATTTAGAAAAAGAACAGGATATTATGAAGAAAAAAGCAACAGGTGGTGTTCAATCGTTTGTTTCATTATCCTTTTTAAGAGCTTATTTAATCCCAATTCCACCCCTAGCAGAACAAAAACGTATTGTAGCCAAAATAGAAGATTTAATGCCTTATATAGAAAAATACGGCACAGCCCATTCTAAATTAGAGGCATTTAATAAGAAGTTCCCAGAGGATATGCAGAAGTCAATTTTGCAATACGCTATCCAAGGAAAGTTAGTGGAGCAAAGAGAGGAAGATGGAACTGCTGAAGAACTTTATAAGAAGATACAAGAAGAAAAAGAAAAGCTTGTAAAGGAAAAAAAGATTAAGAAGGAAAAACCACTTGCTGAAATAACTGATGATGAGGTGCCTTTTGAGATACCGGAGAGTTGGAAGTGGGTGAGGTTAGGAAATTTATTTTCTGTATCTACGGGGTTAACGCCTGCAAAGACAAATCCTTTGTTTCATGAAAATGGAGATATTCCCTGGATAACAAGTTCTCAAACAGGTGAACTTAAAATTGAAAAAGCAAATAACTTCATAACAAAGTTTGCGATTGAAAACACCAATATAAAAATTTACCCAAAACATACTTTGTTAATAGCAATGTATGGGCAAGGCAAGACAAGAGGACAGATTTCTGAATTGTTAATCGATGCTACTATTAATCAAGCATGTGCTGCATTAGAGAATATAGTGGCTGAAGAAAACTTGAGAAAATATATACTGTATTTTCAAATATACAATTACGATGTATCACGTACTGGAGCTGAAGGATCAGCACAACCAAATCTGAATTTAGATAAAGTTAGAAATATTTTAGTTCCTTTACCACCATTAGAAGAACAAAAGCGTATTGTAGCCAAGATAGAAGAAATGCTGCCTTATTGTCAACAGTTAGTAAAGTAAACAATTGAATGTGTATAGGGTAGGGGAGGTTAAATCTCCAGCACTTAAAAATAAAAATTATGCTGTAACTATATATGTATCTTAATAAGTTACATATATAGTTACAATAATAATAACAATATTAAGTCACGTAATCAGTAACCTTTTCTGTTACAAAATTATGTTACAATTTTTATTACAAAATTTGTAACTGTTATTATGACATAAATGGCTTTATAGATGATTTTATATATAACTAGGTATCTTTTTAATATAGATATCTAGTTATATAGTTATCTATATATTTCTATACTTCATTAGTAATAATTTTTTATAAGTTTATAGGTTGTAGTATCACAATATCTATAAATTTATCATCAAATTTTTTATTGTATTCTTTCTTGTAACTATCTATATTTGATATTATAGATTCTTTATCATACACAAAGAAAAGTATATGCTTTCTTCTATAATGAAAGCTATCTGAACCCATTTCTTCATTTAAAGTTCTTTCACTCATACTAGGTCTAGTGCATTTAACTTCGATGGTTGTATTACAAGATTCTATATCTATATCATATCTTACAGTTGAACAATTGATTTCCTCAATTACTTCAGTTCCTGCATTAGGGAATATAGGTTTTATAAGTGAAAATAGTATTCTTTGAACATCATATTCATTACCTATTTTTATATTTTCTAATTGATCCTTTTTTATATTACCTTTTCCATGGACATCATCCAAATACATACTCTTTATGTGTTCATAAAAATTATTAAGTATCTTTTTCAATATTAATATAGATGTTTCTTCATCTATATCTGATTTATAATTTATGAACTTTAATTTTTCCTCATAAATATAATTCTTGAGTTCCTTTAAATGCATTAATATTCTTTCTTTAGCAGCAGAAATACTTTCTTTATTTTTTAAGTCGGAAAATGGATTAGTTATATATTCTGCTAATTGTGATGTTTTTAATATTAATTCTGGAGAATATATATATTTAGCTATGTTAGCAGATATATTCTTTAAAATGGTAGCTATTTCTTTAGGATCATCTATACTCATAAGCTCTTGTATTTGTGTATTTATAAATTCAGTTACTTCATTTACTGAATATTTTAATTCTATAGAGCAATTCATATTATCTCCCCCATCTTAAATAGAAAAGGAATAGAGGGTCTATTATATATATCTTTTCATCTTTCCATTCTAAAACTTTATATATATCCTCTCTCTCATCAATCAATTTTTGCATTCTAATAACTGTATCTTTAACTTTTTGCCTATCTGGTTTAGGGTCATTATCATTTATTAATGCATTTACTCTATCTCTAATATCATCTATTGTTAATCCCATTGAAGGAGGATTTTGAGCAAGAGATTCAACTACTAATTGATATAAATCCATCTCAACATTAAATTTAGTATTAAACTTACTTCTTTTTTTGCCTTTACTTAAAGGACCTTTTGATATTAAACTTACTACATCTGCGTAATCAATATTTAAAGTTGTAAATTTAAAAGCCTTTGTCAATATATCAGATGTTATTTCTGTTACTTTAATTTCACTATTATCAATCTCAAGTAGTGTGCAGATACTTAAGCAGATATATTGCATAAGTTGTGGAGATGTTAAACTTTCAACAGCAATATAATTAGCAATTTCCTTCGGGATAGCTATATTTAATTCGTTAAAGCCTTTTATAGCTATTTCTTCTAATTCAGGTATCTTCCATGAATCAATATCGATTAGGCTTAGTCTTCCAGCTAAATCTGCATTTTTTCTTATTGGGGCATCAGCTCTATGAGGTAATGATATTATAATTGCTCTAAAATCTCTTCTTATTGCATCTTTAAGATGACTTGAAATACTCTTTTGAGCGTCTAAAGATGCATAGTGGAAATCATCTAAAATTAGAACTTTATTATTACTAACAAAATATTCAATTACTTTATCTTTAGTCATAATAAACATTTCAGTTTTACTATGTTGCTCTATATTACTAATTTGTTTATTTTCTGTTATTTGGCCTTCTAAAGGAACTCCAACTTTTTGTGCAAGTACATTCCAAAAATCTTGACCATTTGAAAAATCAGCACCAGATACATTAACCTGTCTTTCGAGTGGTATTACTTTTTCACATAAAACAGTTTTTCCCATTTTAGAAGAACCTATTATTGAAATTAGTGTTCCAGATATATTTAAAGCTAATTTTAGTCTTTGTTCATAATCTATATCATCTTTAGATTTCCTTGTTATATATGTATGTTCAGGAAAGTTACAAGGTTTAAAGACATCAGATGACATTAAATTTTTATTACACATACTTATCACTCCTTATAAGTAGTTTTAACCAAAATGAATATATTTAATCATTTTTAATATAATTTATATTGATTTAATCTAATATTATCATATTTAATACTAAAATAATATAAATAAAGGATTTAATCTAAAATTAATTCAATTTAATATTTTTAACTATAACCTTTTGATAGTGAAGTATAACTTATTTATGGTATTTTAAAATCTACTGAGATTAATGATTTTTTATGACCTATAAAAACAACAACAATATATGTTTTCTTATTATTTTACAAATAGTTTAAATCATTTATAAAATAATAAGTTTTTTAAATATAACCTTTTGATAGTGAAAATTGATTTAATATAACCTAGATATGATGTGTTTCTAAGTCCAACTATAACTTATTTATGGTACTTATGATCTAAGTATAACTTATTGATAGTCTGTTGTTGTTTTATATAGTTTTATATATATTGTTTTAATATGTTTTCGGCATAGTTGAAAGCCTTGATATATCTATGTTTCAATAGCTCAAATATAACCTTTTGATAGTCAAGTATAACTTATCGATAGTAAAAATGGATTTAAGTATAACCAGTTGATAGTGAACTATAACCTAATGATAGTGAAAATTACTTAAATATAACCTTTCGATAGTGAACTGAACTACAGTATCTAAATCAAGTTATATCAATATTTTACCTAGATTTTTTATAAAATATTTTAACTTATTGATAACCAATTACAAATAAGTTATATTTATAATGCGAGGTGATAATAAATGCTTAATGAGCTAAAAAGCATGAGCAATAATTGGATATATCAAAGCAATAGACTGATTGAAGCATCTTATACATTAACTGTTATGGAACAGAAATTAATCAGACTGCTAGCAAGTATGATTAAAAAAGATGATGATGATTTTAAAGAGTATAAATTTAAAACCAAAGAACTAATAAAAATATTAAATACAAGCGATAGCAGATTTTATAGGGATATTGATAATATTACAGATTCCATTATGCAAAGAGTTATTAAAATAAAGGATGTAAATACTGGAGAGTTTGAAAAATATCATTGGGTAGATACCTGTAAATATAAAGATGGAGTTTTAACATTAAAGGTAAATAAAGAATTAAAGCCCTTTTATTTAAACCTAGATTGGTATACCAAATATCAATTAAAAAATATAATGCAATTCAAAAGCACCTACTCATTTAGATTATATGAACTCTTAAAGCAATATGAAAAAATAGGAATCAGATCAATTACCATTGATGATTTTAGATGCGTATTAGATATTGATGATAAACAATACCCTAAATATGCAAATTTAAAGCAGAAAGTAATAAGCGTTGCAGTCAATGAAATAAATTC
The DNA here is from genome assembly GCF_045310795.1 of Candidatus Clostridium helianthi. Lineage (NCBI taxonomy): Bacteria > Bacillati > Bacillota > Clostridia > Eubacteriales > Clostridiaceae > Clostridium > Candidatus Clostridium helianthi. The sequence goes on along the minus strand of NZ_JBJIAB010000035.1, from coordinate 9,296 downwards.
AAAGACTGATTTATACATTGAATACGAAGAAATAAAAGAGGTTAGAAAAATAACATCATTAAAGTTTTATATAAAACACAATGAGAATGTGAAAAGTGAAAGAGCTATTGACCTTGAAGATCTAAATAGAGAAAACATAAATTATGATATTAACATTGTAAAAAATCTTATTGGAGATATAAGCTATAGTGAAGCCTATAAAATACTTAATGCTGCTGATTATGATATTGAGAAGGTTAAGGAAAAATATAATGTAGTAAGTAAACTTAAAAATGTAAATAACTTAGTAGGAGCCATGATGCAGGCAATAAAAAACGATTGGACAGTAACTGAAGTTATTAATAATAAATTCAATAATTTTGAAGCAAGAACTTATGACTATAACGAATTAGAAGCAAACCTACTCGGCTGGAATAAGGAATAATGGATACATTAAATAACAAATTATATTATAAAATAAGTTAAAAATGTTGTTACAAATTTCATAACAACATTTTTAACTTATTTTATAATGTATTTGTGATTTTAGATAGTTATATATTTATCTTTTAAGCGTATAAAGAGAATAATAAATGTGGAAGTTTTAATTATAGTAGAGATTAAATTGGATAGAAAAATAAATATTAATTATTTTCTCCATGTTCTAAAGATTCCATATACTCAATCAAATCACTAACATTTGTATAAGGATTACTTTTTACAATATTTTCAGCAGTTCTTTTTTATCTTCCTAATTCCAATCACCCTTTAACACTGGAATTGCGCCATATTTTCCTTGAAGATAACCTTTTTCTATACTTATACTCTTTCTTACTCCTCCAAAATCATATAATGAATAAAGATCAGTACTCTTATCTTCTTTCTTTTCAGTAAACCAAATCTGATCTCTTCTTAAAAGATCTGAATCAAGCAGGTTTGTATCATGTGTTGTAAAAATTAATTGAGCATTATTCTTATTCACATCAGGATCTAAAAACATTCCCATGAGTTTCTTTACTAAAAGTGTATGAAGCCTAATATCAAGTTCATCAATTACAATTGTATATCCACTCAATAGTGCATTAATCCATGGGCCTAAAAGACCAAAAAACTTTTGGGTTCCATCTGATTCTTCATCTATATCAAATTTATAATTAGTAATATTACCTTCTTTATCTTTAGCTTTATGAATCATTTTAATATCTATAATATTTGCATCCTGTACTTTTTTTAATAACTGGGATTTAACATCCTCAGATAGCAATTTAAATACATCAGAATTTATTATATCGTCACTTTTCTTTATATCTACGGCTATATCATCTATTCCTACATCTGCTAGTTTTATATATTTTTTTACAAGTAAATTGATTTTTTCATCATTATGCATACTTGATACAGTATACCCTTCCAAACCATCATGATTAATAAAAATATTTAAATAACTGCTTAACCATTCAAAAGGAACCTTTGCTTTTTCATATTCCCACAAACTTTCTGTGGCAATAAATAATTTATTTTTAGAATGAAATTTATTTTTTAATTCTGATTGACGTTCAACATCAATTGTAAACTTATATTCATCTCTTTCTCTTTCAAAAATAATACTTTGTCTGCCATTTGGGTAATAGTATAAATACTCATCAATAACCTCATCTTCTGTTACAGAAAAACCATAAAGATATTTTATATTGTTATGAATAAAAATAACTTGAAATTCACTAGGTTCATTTTTATATTCTTTGTCAGACTTAAAAATATCTCTTGGTATCTTTCGTCCTTGCTGCATTTCATGAGAGTTTTTTATAAGCCATGTGAAAAATTTTAATGCTTTTAATACATTTGTTTTACCAGAAGCATTGGCACCATATATAACTACTGATTTTAAAGCATTTTTAATTTTTTTTCCGTCTTCATATGGTAAAAGATTATCTTCAAATGAAGAATCTTTAGATGCCACCATGCTTAAAGTCACTTCATCTTTTATAGATAAAAAGTTTTTTACCGTAAATTGTAATAACATTTTAGCCCTCCGTATAATAATTTTTATCAAGTGAAACTTGATTCAGGTGGGATTTGATCCCCATCTGAATCTTAGTTGAACTTATCCAGGAGCGTGCAGCCGTTATTTCCAGCTTAAATAAAGGGGAGTATTACAGATGCTAGCTATTGGATAAATATATTGTTATTTTTAGTATATTATAATCACAATTTTGCATAAAAGATACAAAATTAATAAATAAAACTCATTATTATAAGATTTTAATTTAAAACTTATTAGATATTTGCAACTGTACGCGTATTACTTGAATAATCATCTATTCATTGCTAAAATTTACATTGTAAGGAGAATTAAATATGAATAAGAATTTATTTTGGCCAATATATCAGAAACTAGAAGAAGAATTTAAAGAGCTAAGTTATTACATAGCGATAGATAGAAAACAATTAAAAACATATTCTATAAAAATAGCAGATCTAATATTAAGAACAGTTGCTGAGTGTGAAAATATTGCAAGTGTTATATGTAAAAATGAAAAAATTAAATTTACAGATAAGAAGGGACATATAAGAAAAAGTGTTTATTTTAATGAATACATAGATGAGCTAAATAAAGTATTTAAATTAGATAAAAAATTAGTAAATCCAATTTTTAATAATATAGACTCTAGTACTTTTAACTGCAAATTACAACCATTTAGAAAAGAAACATTAAAAGTAAATGGTAAAGAGAAAGAAATTATTCCTTGGTATAATGCTTATAATAAAATTAAGCATGATAGAGTTAAAAATTATAAACAAGCAAATTTAGAAAATTTAATAACATCTCTAGCAGCCTTATTTATGCTTAATATTTATCTTAAAAATGAAGTATTTTATGATAATGATAATTATGACTACAAAAAAATAGTATCTAAAATTGAAAATTTTTCAGATGCTTTTGAAATAGATTATTCCGTAAAAACAAATAGATACGATAATACCAATACAGATAAAAATAGTTTCTTTGATCCAGTAAGTTTTTGGGAAATTGCATTGCCTATGTCTGTATATGTATTAGAATGTGATAAAGAAATAAAAACTGATACAGATAGTGTTGCTGATTCAATGGACAAGTTAGAATCCAATATTCTTATAGCAAAATCTGATGGAAGTTTTGAGAAAAAATACTCTGAATACACTTTTACAGATCATAAAACAGTTTGCAAAATAGTAGCATCAATTAATAGATATTGAAAATTTACCTATTCTGCGACCTTTTAATTAAAATATAATATGTAGGCTATCATCATATATTATATCCATAAGTTCTTTATTATCTACATATATATTTACCTATAATGATTAGACATAGAAATCATTTTATCAGCAATAGTATAGATCGCATAAATGTAAAATGTGATCTAATATGTCAAGCATTTCTTTAGCTTCAGGATCAAACTTATAATCAACTACACTCTGAATTTCTTTATTTTCATTGTAATTAATTATATCTGCTAATGTTATATTCTCGGTTTCTATAATTTTATTTATACAAGTTTTAAATGTAGTCTTATCGTTAATTTCTCCTTTAAATAAGTTATTTAAAGTTTGCCTGTTTATATCTGTTAATTTAGAAAATGATATTCTAGTATGCCCTTTAAGTTTCATTATTTCTAGCAAATTTTTACCTATGTTTTTTCTATTATAAAATAAATTATCTATAGTTAAATTGCATGAAAAATTTTGCATATAAACACCTCCAAATACCTTAAAAAATACAATATTATCTATTTTTATTGTAACAAATAATTATACAAAAAATATAACATATATTATAACGTACAGCGTAACAATATGTGTTATATTTTTTCTTACTTAATTTATTAAAATAAAATCTCTATTTTCTTATTATATATATCCTTAGCTAAGTCTTCATCAGTAAAGAGTGAAATATGTTCTTGTTTTAACACATGAGCCTCGATTGATAAATCTAATCTGTTATTTTCCCACAATACCTCAAAGCCATAGGTTCCACCATTTTTTGATATTAGTGTTTTTGCAGCCTGTAGTCAGCCTTTTTCTGAAATAAGGTGCAAAAAACTATTAGAAATATAACCAAGATCTTTTTTTGCTATATTATAAATATTTTGCATATCTGAATTAAATTTCCTCTCTAAATCATTCATTATAAATAGCTCCTATTACTTTAATACATTCCAATTATTTAAATGGTCAGTAACATCAATTGTCTTTTCACGAATTTCAACAGCTTTACCATCTTTAATAGAGAAGTATAAATGAAAAAGTTCACTATTTGTAGATCGGTTTTCATCACGATAGAAACCTAATTCATCGGGTTCATAAATAAAGAAATTCCAATCTCCATTTTTATCTACAACTGAGAATAAACAAAAATCATATATAGTTCCGATTATTTCGTCTAAATTAATTGTATGCCAGGCATGATCCAGACCATTCTTATCTTCATGTATTTTGCTATGATAGAATTTAATTATAATAGCCCTTTTGCTATTTTTATCAGCTTTTATAATCTTTATACCGCTGCCTTCTTTTCTTGAAGCTTTTTCCACCAAATAATTAGGAAATTTACTTTGAATTATTTTCATGGCCTTATCTCTTGCTTGAGATCTAGTAAACTCTTCCTGTTCATTAACAGAATCATCAATATCATCTTCAAATTCTTCATATTTTCGTGATGCTAACTCATTTTTAACGTCAGCTACTTGTTCTTCCAAGTTTTGAACTCTGCTCATTAACTCTAAAATGATTTTATCATAATGGATAAAATAAGAAATGTCAATGATAAACTTAGATAAAATAAGATAAAATTATATTTGCAAAAAAATTGAATATACAGAATGTTTTTAACTAAATAATTTAGATAGTATTAACTATTATTCATTTATGATTATCAGAAATGAATAATAAACAATATATAAATATAATAATTAATAAAATAAAACAGAAAAAAACAACAGTTGTTTTAATGTATTTAATGTATTTAATGTATTTAATGTATTTAGGCACCCTTTGAGCCCAGTAAACAAGCCATTTTTTTGACGTTAAAACTACTTTTTAAGGATTTAAAACTACCTTTTAAGGATTTAAAACTACTTTTTAAGGACGTAAAACTACTTTTTAAGGACGTAAAACTACTTTTTAAGGATTTAAAACTACTTTTTAAGGAAAAATTTAAGATAGAAATTCATTAAAAACTACCTTTTAAGGGCGTAAAACTACTTTTTAAGGAAAAAGATTTATCTATAATAAAGATTAGTAGATTCAATCATATATTTTCTATTCTTTAGGAATTTATATTCCAGTAAAATTTGTGGAGATCTTAAAAAAGGCTGATTGGATAGTTTGGGTATTTTAAAATGAATAAAAATAAAATATATGTATACAATATAATTACAATGTATTTACAAAAAATATATATTATCATATAATGTATATATAGAAGTAAAAGGAGTGATACTATGGCTCAAACAACAGTTAATGTTCGTATGGATGAAGAATTAAAAAAACAAGCAGAAGCTCTTTTTGCGGATTTTGGCATGAATATGACAACTGCATTCACCATTTTTGCCAAAGCAGTTGTAAGGGAGCGTAAAATACCTTTTGAAATCACTGCAAGTGATCCATTTTATAGTGAAAGTAATATGGCAAATTTGAAAAAATCCATAACTCAGCTTAATGAAGGAAAGGGTTTAGTAGAAGACATTCTTGAGGTAGATAATAAATAAAGTATGGTCTGATGAAGCTTTTGATGATTATATTTATTGGCAGTCACAGGATAGAAAGACATTAAAGAGAATTAGTCAACTAATTAAAGATATTGAACGTAATGCGTCTAAAGCTGGTGGATATAAAATTAGATTTGTAACCATCAGCTTTTTTTTTATGAAAATTTAAACCAAAGTTTCAGTTGAAGAATATCTAAAATTTTTATATTAAAACTACTTTTTAAGGATTTAAAACTACCTGTTTGAAGATTAGTAGTTTTAATGATATTATTTATTTAATAAGACTTAGGCAAAAGCAAAAAAATAATAGATTAGTATGATTATCTATTATTTCCTTTCATGTGCCTAAACTGGAGGCTCATATGAATTCTGATATTAGTATAGTTGATGAAGAGAAAGCGGAAGATATTAGTGAGGTACTTTTTAAGAGTAATACGCTTATTAAAAGTAATATTAACATCACTAGCGTGGAATATAAGATTTTTAATAAGATTTTATATAAATGCCAAATTGAGAAAGAAAATGACAGCCAGTTAAGAGCTGTTTTAACAATTGATGAGCTAAGCAGCATTGTTAAGAATAAAAAAGAAAATACAGTGAAAGCACTAACTGAAAGCTTAGAAAAGTTTATAAAAATTCCTATCAGATTTGAAAAACAAAAAAGTTATGTGATTACAACACTTATTAACAAAGTTGTAGTAGACAAAGATACTCTTAAATTTAATTGTTACTTGGATAAAGATCTTTATGAGGTTTTAATGGGGTATAAGGAGCTTGGATATTCACCAATTAATTTAAAGATGATAAGACAGGCAAATGGTTATTATACTCAAAGGTTTTATGAGTTATTTAGAGTCTGGAGCGGGCATAATAAGGAAGTTACGCATACAATAGATCAGCTTAAAGAGTGGCTTATGATTGAGGAAGGCACGTCCTATGACAGGTATTTTAACTTCAAAACTAAAGTTGTAGAGCCGGCATTAAAGGAAATAAACCAAAAGTTAAATATGAAAGTGTCTTATAAAGAAAATAAAGCAGGAAGATCAGTAAAAAGCTTAACTTTTATTGTTGAAGATTTAGAGCCTAGAATATATGATTTTAGTAAAGACAAGGCTATAAATAAGCAAATTTCAATTGACGAGTTGGCTTTAGAATTAGATGAGAGCTCTTATGAAGAATCTTTGTTAAAAGATAAAAAGGAAACTTTAGATGCTACTGAATACTTAAAAAAATCAGGATTTACCATAGCAGACTCAACTATACATAGACTTAAGTTAAAATATGGTGAGGTTCTGGTTTATGATGGGGTATCTATAATGTGCAATAAATCAAAACAAGGAAAGATAACAGCACCAGTTAAGTATTTGACGGGAATACTTGAAAATTTAAATAATAAATCTTTAAATGAGGAAGCAGATGATTCTAAAAAGCTACGGTTTAATAATTTTGAACCAAGGCAGTATGATTATGATGAGCTGGAAAAAAAGCTGCTTGGATGGGATAAGTAAAGATTAAATCCATAAGGAAATCTATTAAATTAGGTTTCCTTTTTTGGTGTTTAAGATTAAATACTATCATTCATAAAGTTTTTTGAAATTTAAGCATATTTCCCAAGCAGAATATAATAAGGGAACTAACAGAACAGATAAGTTAAACCTTTTAGATTCAATAAATTCAATCGTTAATGAAATAAAAAATAAATTTAATTAAATTTAGGTTTACAAAATTCATAGAAATATTCTTTTAGTAAGTGTAAAGCAAATGAGTTAGCTAACCTCAAACAGCTTAATAAAATTTAATTAATTAAGGAGACGATATTATGTCAAATACAAAAACTGTATATACTTTTATACCAAAATCAGAATTTGAAGCAAGATTTGGAACTGTAGCTGAAATTGATGCGGTTGTAAATTCTCATAACGCTACTAAAATAAACGCAGTTGTGTCCCTATTTGCTGCTCTTGTAAAAAAGAGTGTTCCTGGAGCTTTAGCTGTTAGTACTATACAAGGTGCTGTAGCAGCCGTATATGATGATTTACAGGCAACTATAGCAAAGTATAATTCTAAGTACCCTGATTGGTGCGTAGTAATAGAAACAACTCTAGGCTGTTCAGGTTGGGGTACTGGTAGTCCAAATTCTTCTGGTGGATATCTTACTTATGATAGAATAGTTTCTTCTAGTGGTTATGTTGAAGTTGGAGAATATTAAAATTATTTTAAAAGTTTATTTTCAACATAATTAATATATATAAAAAACAAGATTATAGTATTTATGACTATTCTCTTGTTTTTTTATATTTTTATTGTATTTAACTTGAATCATACTTAAGCAAACTTTCCTATTATAAGCCTATAAATCATTGAAATTACTAGGTTTTATTCTTTTCTGATCACTATAAGATAAATTAAGGATTAGAAGAGTTTCGCAGAAAAGTTTGGCTAATGTACGCAACAATCTCAATAATAAAAAAGGATTTTCATATACTATGTTTAATTAATATATTTATAATAATAATCAGTAATATTAAGAGAAAGGACCATTGTATGTTTGAATATATTGATTTCTTATTAAAATATTTATTTGGAGTATTATTCCTTATATTTGCTATAATGGGTATTAGCTGTTACTTTAATATATTTACAAACATTATTAATTTTAAAGTTAATAATGTGAAAAAAAAATATGTTATCCTTAATGAAAAAGAATATTTACGAATTGAGGGTATATATAACATAATGGTAAGCATATTAAGTTTAATTGATTTTTTAACAATTAGTTTTAAAGAAAATTGGATTTTTCCTGTTTTATTAACAACTACAGTTATGATAAATATTTTAATTTACTTCTCAAAAAAATTTGAAAAAGAACTTTTGGAAAATAAGGGGTAATCTATTGTGTACCTCTTTAGCCAATTTATCTTCATCTCTTATATAAAGACCATTCTAGTATGCAAAACAATGTATATAAATTTTATTTTCATATTGTTAATTGGAATTATAGACCTTTGATTGTCTGTTGAAATATAATAGCAATTTATCATTAAAATTTATATAAAATCATATTTCTATATTCAAGCCCACAAACCATTTCCTAACTTTTAAAGAAATTAAGTATAAATTTTAAAAAAGCTTTATCATGAATATTCTCTTATCTGATCAACCTTTATTCTATGTGTTTTGAGTAAATCCTACAGATAAAATGCATGTACAAAATAGGAAAAGATTTTCTTGTCACATTTTATAAAGAATACGGTATATGATGATTATGACGGATTAATACAATTGTGAGATGCAATATCATTGCCCAATGGTGCTTGCATAATGGATTGAACGAATTTGAAACAATACTGCATCTATTTCTGGTGAGAATGTGGTAAGTATTAAATTATTCAAAAGAATGGACTATATGTTAAATTTCTATTTATTTAGAAAAAATAATGGCTATTTCCCCCTTACCAACTATTGCTATAAGATCAGCATCATTAATAACACCTAAATTTATAGATTCATTTTCAGTATCGAATCTGTTATAAAATTTTTGATTACCAGTTGAGTCAACTATACTTA
>NZ_JBJIAB010000034.1:0-63302 GCF_045310795.1 Candidatus Clostridium helianthi | reverse complement strand
CTATAATCTTATTATAAATAGAAAAACCCTATAGGGTAGACTTTTTTTATAGTGTCTACTCTATAGGGTACATTTTACTCTATAGTTTGTTGCTATTCGCTTTATATTTGAGAAAGTAAAGGCTCTAAATAGTTTATTTTGTGCTGGCTGATTCACAGCAGGTTTTTAAGAATCTAATATATTTATATTGTGCAACCCACCTATAAATATATTAGATTTTTATTTTATATGAATTTATTACCGGTATTTTTTTCTGTAATCAGAAGGTGATATGCCTAAGTTCTTGGCAAAGACCCTACTAAGATAAAATCCGTTATCATATCCGCATTTTGAAGCAATACAATCTAATGTATCTTCGGTTCTGAGCAATAATACTTGAGCTCTTCTTAATCTTAAAGAAGTTATATATTCAATAGGAGTCGTTCCTATACACTTGTGAAATCGTCTAGTAAACTGAACAGAACTAAGTCCTAGCGAAGCTGAAAAATCTTTGATTTTAATTGATTCATAAGCATATTTATTTAAGTACTTTAATGAATAGTTTATAATTTCATCCTGAACAAAGTTCTTTGGGGAGCTGCTATACTGAGTTTCTATATAATATAATTTCATAATATCGCTTATCAATGAGCTTTTCCATTGGTTTAATTCAATATTGTTATTATGGCTATATAATTTTAAATAGTAGTACATATTATTAAGTCTTTTTAAATCTGATACAGATATTTTACCAACTGGAAAAGATGAAGTATCATCTCCACAATTTATTGAAAAGTTTATGAAGTGAAATGTAAGAGTGGTAATTACCTTTCTTTTGAAAATTATTCCAGGGGGACAAATTACAATATCACCAAATTTACCTTTTCCTTTATGAGATTCAACTTCGTAACTGCATTCACCATCTTCAATAGCGTAAAGTACCCAGTTCGAATCTATGTCTTCATCTAATAAAAAATGTTCTTTTTTATCCCAAAAAATATGTTGATTAATATTTACGTTAAGATTATTTAAATCAAACATCAATAAGCCTCCTTTAAGAGCTAAGAAGATTGTGCTATAGAAGAATTATAAGAAAATAGGAGTGGAATGTAAACATTTAAAAAGTAATTAAAGTAATTATATCTGTATTTATATAGATATTTTGAGGGCAGAATATGTGAATGATAGATATTTCTTTTTTTAGGTATTTATATCTTGTGTAAATAATAATTGTTATATTGAATATATGAAATAAAGTATATGCAGATGATATGTTAGTGAATTCAAAAAATCAATGCCTTAATATATTATAAAGATATAATCAGTGTGGGATATGATAGTGATAGGCCTAATTTAAAGCTGATTATTAAAAAATGATACAATGCATTGTAAATATTAAAACACTAAATAGATGTAGACATTAGGATTAATATATCTATAAAGGGAGCTAATTATGAATTACAAAAATGTAAAAAAGGATATAACCGTAATAGGTGGTGGTTTAGCAGGTGTGTGTGCAGCTATTTCTGCTGCTAGAAATGGTAAAAGTGTTTCTTTAGTGCAAAATCGCGGAATTTTAGGCGGAAATTCTAGTAGTGAAATTCGTGTATGGGTATGTGGAGCAACAAAACATGGAGTAAACAGATATGCCAGAGAAACTGGAATTATGGGAGAATTGTTTTTAGAAAATCAGTATCGCAATCCAGATGGAAATCCCTACTTTTGGGACATGCTACTATTAGAAAAGGTAAAAGATGAAAAAAATATTTCTTTATTTTTAAATACAGAAGTGTCCGAAATCGATGTAATTGAAGGAGAACAAGAAAATAAAATAAAATCTGTGACAGGGTGGACAATTGGATCAGAAACTAAGACTAAATTTGAAAGTGAGGTATATCTAGATTGTTCTGGAGATGGATTTATTGGAGCATTAGCTGGTGCTAAATATAATTTAGGAAGAGAATCCAGATATAAATATAATGAATTATTGGCGCCAGAAAAGGAAGATAAAATTTTATTAGGAAGTACTATATTATTTTATACTAAAGATGCTGGACATCCAGTTAAATTTATTCCACCAGATTTTGCAAAAGATATAAGTAAAACCAGTATTCCAAAGAATAGAGTTATAAAATCCAATGACTCAGGTTGCTGCTATTGGTGGATAGAACTAGGCGGAGAAGTTGATATAGTAAAAGACAATGAAATAATAAGAGATGAGTTATGGGCACTAGTATATGGAATATGGGATTATATAAAAAATTCTGGAAATTATGATGCAGACAATCTAACATTAGAGTGGGTTGGGTCAATTCCAGGTAAAAGAGAATATAGGAGATTTATAGGGGATTACGTTTTAAATCAAAATGATATTATTGAACAGACTGAATTTGATGATAGAATAGCTTTTGGTGGTTGGTCAATAGATCTTCATCCTGAGAAAGGAATATATGAGGAAAGCTGTGGCTCGAGAAATATACAAGCTGATGGAATATTTCATATACCGTTTCGTTCCACGTATTCTGTAAACGTATCGAATTTGATGTTTGCTGGAAGGAATATTAGCGCATCACATATAGCTTTTGGAGCAACTAGAGTTATGGCAACTTGCGCTACAATAGGAGAAGCTGTTGGATTAGCTGCAGCAATGTGTGTAGAATACAAAATTATTCCTAGGGATTTATATATGAAGCATATAAAGAAATTACAGCAGATTTTATTAAAGCAAGATGGATCTATTATAGGAATAAAAAATGAGGACATGAAAGATAAGGCTAGATCAGCATCTATTATGGCATCTACATCATTAAAGAAAATTGAAGTAGTAAATTCTAACGATGAATATAGATTGACCACAGATGTAGGAATTTTATTTCCAATAGAAAACAGAGTTGAAGATATAGAAATACTAATTTCTAGTTTAGAACAAACTACTTTGGAAGTAGAACTTTGGGATACAGGCAGAGCAGAAAACTATATTCCTAAAAGTCTTTTGAAGAAGAAAAAAATACAAGTGGAAAAAGGAAGAAATCAATGGGTTAAGAGTGACTTTGCATTAGAATCAGAAGTGGCAAGAAATCTATTTTTGGTTGTAAAGGCTAATGATAAAGTTACAATACATTTATCTTATGAACAATTAACAGGTGTACTTTCATTTACTAAAAAGGCTATAGAAAATACAAATCTTGATGATTATATTGGTATAAATCCAATTGTTGAGTGGTCTATGAAAGAAATGGCTAGAAAAGAATTTTGCTTTAGAATTCATGGTGAAACCAATGCATATTCTCCTAGTAAAATTATAGATGGTTACTCAAGACCTTATGGAGGTCCTCATATGTGGATATCAGAAGATATTAAAGGCACAGATGAGTGGATACAACTTGAATGGGAAAATGATATTGAAATTAAGGAAATTCATATTACATTTAACGATGATGTAAACGAAGATCTTATAAATCTTCATCATCATTACACCGATTTTTCTGTAATGCCTGAATTAGTTAAAGATTATAAGGTTTCCATATGGAAGGATGACAAATGGGAGGTTATTGCATTTAAGAAAAATAATCATAAGCGAAAAGAAATATTTAAAAATATAGGTAAGATTTTAGCAAATAAAATTAGAGTTACCATTGAATCAACAAATGGATGCAGGAAAGCTGAGATAATTGAGGTAAGAGTATACTAAGATATGCTTTAAGAAGGCGTAATTAGAAAATAGCAAGTCAATCTTACAAGCTTATTTTCCGCTATACTGTTTCAGAAAATTATCATAAGGTCAGAGGTAAGCGCAAGCTACTATGTATTATGATTAAAAATAATCATAATATTTTGAAACTGCTATTTTCTTCAATTCGTCTAAATAGAGAATAATTTATTTAAAGATAGGAAGGAATAAAGAATATGAATATAAATAATAATTATAAGACTAATTTGACTGAAGAGAAGCCAACTAGAGTAAGATATTTAGTATTAGCTCTAATATTTATAAATATAGTAATAAACTACATGGATCGTTCAAATATATCTGTAGCAGCATCTCATATGTCTAAAGACTTGAAATTATCAACTGTTCAAATGGGATTGATATTTTCAGCGTTTGGATGGGTATATGCTGCATTGCAAATACCTAGTGGATATTTAGTTGATAAATTTAAACCTCGTGCTGTATATGCATGTAGCTTATTCATATGGTCATTAGCTACATTGCTACAAAGTATTGTAGGTGGATTTGGATCACTTTTAGGTTTACGTTTATCTATAGGATGTTTTGAAGCACCAGTTATGCCTGCAAGTAATAAAGTGGCATCAAGTTGGTTTCCAACAAATGAAAGAGCATCTGCTATTGCAATATACTCTTCAGCTCAATTTGTTGGATTAGCATTTGTGAGCCCATTACTATTTATATTAGAAGATAAGTTTGGTTGGAAATTCTTATTTGTACTTACAGGACTTGTAGGGATAGCATGGTCAATTGTTTGGTATGCCCTATACAGAGATCCAAGTAAAAGTAAACGTATAAATAATGCTGAGCTAAATTATATCAAAGAAGGTGGAGGTATAGTAGAAGATGAGGATATAGATAATTCTACTGCTAAGGAAAAATCTCAGTTCAAGTTTAGTGATTTGAAGATGATGTTTTCTAACCGTAAGCTTATAGGAATATATATTGGTCAATTCACTATATCATCAACATTTTGGTTTTTCTTAACTTGGTTTCCAACATACCTTGTAGAATATAGACATCTAAGTTTTATAAAGTCAGGTTTTGTTTCATCAGTACCATATTTGGCTGCATTTTGTGGTGTTTTAGTTTCAGGTTTTGTATCAGATAAGCTCATAAAAAAAGGAGTTTCTATGGGAGTAGCAAGAAAAACCCCAATAATTATTGGATTATTATTAACAACAACCATAATTGGAGCAAATTTTGTTGATAGCACTCCATTAATAGTAATGTTCATGGCTATAGCATTTTTCGGTAATGGATTAGCAACTATTACTTGGATATTTGTATCATTATTGGCACCTAAAAATTTAGTTGGATTAGCTGGTGGTGTATTTAACTGCACTGGAGCTTTATCATCAATAGTTATTCCAATAGTAATAGGCATTATTGTATCAGGAGGTAATTTTACTCCAGCAATAGCTTTGATAGGTATTTTGGCTTTAATAGGAGCATTATCATATATATTTATTGTAGGAAAAATAGAAGAAAATAAATAGAATTAAATAATTAAGTTTTACATTTAATTTTGGATCAGATAAAAGTTAGTGCTAGTTACCAGCATTAACTTTTATCTTTTATTTTTAGATGGATTTAATTTACATATTTAAAACTTATTTTAAATAAAATAATAGATATAAAATTTTATATTTAGATAAAGTACATGTTATATGAATTTTGAGGAATAATATTCTAGAAGTTATTTAGTACATCATTAAGAAATTTGCAAATACTTTTATTTGCTTTTCTTAGGTGTTTTAGTACGGAGGAGAATATTTATGAAGAAAAAAAACAAAGGATTATCTGCTTGGCAGCTCACAATGATGGCTTTGGGAAGCATAATAGGAGGATCATTTTTTCTTGGCTCAGCGGTAGCTATTAATGCTGCAGGACCATCTGTTTTGATATCCTATATATTGGGAGGAATTTTAGTATACTTTATACTTTATGCTTTATCTGAAATGACTGTTGCAAATCCACATTCAGGATCTTTTAGGACTTTTGCATCAGAAGCTTTTGGGCCTGGAACAGGATTTGTTGTTGGCTGGGTTTACTGGATTGGTATGGTACTTTCAATGTCTAGTGAGGCTACTGCTGTATCAATTTTATTGAATGAATGGATTCCGAATATATCAATAGCTATAGGAGGAACTATAATTATTGTTGGTGTAACTTTGCTTAATCTTTTAGGGGCTGATAAATTAAGTAAGCTCACTAGTGGTCTTTCAGCTATAAAGCTTTTTGCGATAATTTCATTTATAATTATATCTTTTCTACTTGTTACTGGAATAATTCCGGGAAGAACAGCGGTAGGAGCAGGAGAGCTTATGAGAGAGCCTTTTATGTCAAGTGGCATAGGAGGTATTGCAGGAGGAATGCTTATAGTAGTATTTGCTTATGCTGGTTTTGAAATAATAGGGTTAGCAGCCTCAGAAGCTGATAATCCAAGAAAAACAATACCAAAAGCAATTAATTATACAGTTGTAAGTCTTATATCACTCTACATAATTTCTCTTATAGCATTACTTCCTTTAATTCCTACAGCAGATTTAAGCGAAAATATAAGTCCAATGGTTGCGGCTCTTGATAGATTGGGAATTACATGGGCTGGAAATGTAATTAATTTAGTACTTATTACAGCTATACTTTCTGCATCTCTCGCTTCTATGTTTGGGATTGCAAGAATGCTAAGATCACTTGCAGATGAAGGTGATGCACCTAAGTTTTTGAAGGATAAAGGTGATATTCCTTACAAGGCTATAGTATTTTCAGGAATTTCAATGCTTTTGGGATTAGGATTTGGATTACTATTTCCTAGAATATATCTGTTTCTAGTAACGGCAAGTGGATTTTCACTACTTTTTACTTACGCAGTAATTATGGCAACGCATATAAGATTTCGTAAAAGAAATGGATGTCCTCCAGATGGGAAGTGTCAAATGCCTGGATTTCCGTATACATCTTGGATTGGATTAATAAGTATGATTATTGTTATTTTTAGCATGCCTCTTATTTCGGATCAGGCACCAGGACTTATAGTAGGACTGATAATGATAGCTTCATTTTCATCAATTTATATGATAATGAAATATTTTAGGAGTACTGAAAAGAATAAAAATAGTTATGTAAGGGTTAGCAATAAAATGAACCGTTCAAAGTTAATGACAGAATTTTCGGAAGAAGTTGCAGATGACAACGAATCAAAGCGAAATAACAATCAAAAAAACCAATGTAAGAAATGCAGTAAGAAATAGATCAGAATAAAAAAATATATATAAGTTCTAAATAAGATAATCAATTCTTTACAAAATTATTTGAGATAGTATCTAATAGCCTTAAATAAATATTAATGAATTAAATTTTATGGAACATATATATTATATAACTAAAATAATGATATCCTTTAAATGCTTAACTTTGGGATTAAGTATTTGAAGGATATTTTTATTCTAAATTTTTTAATAATACGGATTTATATAATATTAGTTTTATCGTCTACAATAATATTGAAACTTACTTTCTCTGGATTTGCTTATAGAATATTCATATACTCTACTATTAGTTAAATAACCTACATTTTCAATCTGCATTACAACAGACTCATTGGGTAAATCTAATAAATCGCTCTCATATTTATTTAATTTGACAGGACTGACAGTCCTAATACCGTGACTAATTTTATAATCGTATTGAGACTCAATATATGAAAGTAAACTGGATTCACAATCTTCTGTTTTAAGGTTTGGAAATAAGGAATATGGCATGTAAATCTCTTCTGTATGAATAGGATGGGAATCTATATAACGAACTCTTTTTATAAGCCAAACATGAGAATTTACTTCTACCTGCAATAATTTGCTAAGTTCATCAGATGAACTAATAAGTTTAAATTCATTAACATTTGATCTTATATTATCTGAATTGTAATAATCAGAAAGAGATGATAAAAAAAGAATGCTGTTATTATCAAAGTTCAACTGTAAAAGATGATCCGGAAGATGAGGAGAGTATAATCAAAGGAATGACACCCAACCCACTATTAAAGAAAAATGAATGGGGATGGGCTATTGATCCTATAGGTTTTAGAATAGCTTTAAAAGAGATATATGCAAGATATAAAATGCCTATCTTTGTAACTGAAAATGGAATTGGCGTTAGAGAAGAATTGAATGAAAATAAAACAGTAGAGGATGATTATAGAATAGATTATTTGAGAGCACATATAGAGCAAATGAAATTAGCCATGGAAGAAGGAGTTGATGTTATAGGATACCTAACGTGGGGATGTACTGACATTTTAAGTTCACAAGGTGAGATGAAAAAAAGGTATGGATTTATGTTTGTAAATCGTGATGAATCAGATTTGAGAGATTTAAAAAGGTATAAGAAAAAGAGCTTTGAGTGGTTTAAAAATGTAATTTCTACCAATGGAAAACAATTATAAGATAATGATTAAAGTGGAAACTAGAGACATAATATACTAAGAGATTATATGTTGCATTAGTAAATTTACATTTAAAACTTTAATAAGCCAAGCGATAAGTTAAAACTAGAGTACAGAGACCTAATTGTAATATATATTTAATTACTTGATAAATGTTAGAAGGATTTAATAAAAGTTAAGAAAATATAATTTTTATTAAATCCTTTTTCTGAAATAGAGTTATCTAATAAAATTAGTTGCAACTTTAGGTTCACTTTCAGGTAATGAAATACCTGCTTTTTTACCAGCCTCTATGGATTTTAAAAGCCATGCCATATTTTTGCCAAGCATTCTCATTGTCTGCATTCCTTCTAAATCTTGTTTAACTTCTTCAGGAGTATTGCCATGAACCATATTCCAATACTGAGAAGAAACAACTGGCATATTTGAAATAGTAAAATATTTATTTAATTGATCAAAAGCTGAAGCAGCCCCACCTCTACGGCAACTTACAACTGCAGCACCAGGTTTATGTGCAAAGCAATTTCCAGCATAAAAGAATCGGTCTAAAAAAGATGTAATTGAACCTGAAGGAGCAGCGTAATGAACAGGTGAACCGAATATAAATCCATCAGCTTCTTTTGCCTTCTCTAAAGCGATATTTACGATATCATCACTAAATACGCATTTACCTTCACCACTTTTATAGCAGCCACCACAACCAATACAGCCACTAATAGGTTTATTTCCTATTTGAAAGATTTCTGTTTCAATATTTTCTTTTTCTAATTCACCGGCTACTTCACATAAAGCGGTATAGGTACATCCTTTAGCTTTTGGACTACCATTAATAAGTAATACTTTCATTTTCACACCTCACTATTTAATCGAACAAATTTATATAAATTTTTAATAATTCACTATTGGATTGAAGTTTATGTTATGTTTGAATTATTATTTTATTGTGTTTATTTGAATAGTTTGTTTTAAGTCTTTTTCTTTTGTTAGAGGTTCAGTTGGATAACCTAATGCTAATGCAGCTGCTGGTACGAAACCTTCTGGCAAGCTTAATTCTTTTAGAAGATCATTATCACTAGAAAGAGCAAATAGAAAACCTAATAAATAGACACTACCGATTCCTAAATCAGTAGCAGCAAGAGACATGTTTTCAACTATACATGCAGCGTTAGCGACTTCGATAGCTGGAGCTTTTTCATTTGGTTTTCCGGAAACAATTACTAATGTAGGAGCGCCATAAAATGGTTTCATATTTGGATTTCCAAATACTTTTGCAGTAACTGCTGTAATTTTATCTAATAAGTCGGAATTTTGAATAACAGTTAGATGAACTGAGTTATATGCACCCATCCCTACTGGTGCTGCACAGCCAGCATTAATAATAGTATTTAAAGATTCATCACTGATTTGCTCAGATTTATAGCTTCTAGTAGATTTACGCATTGCGATTGCTTTCATTAATTCCATAGTTAAAATCTCCTTTTATAAATTATTATACTTAGTTAAATGAACTTAGTATAATAATTATACCTACTTGTACAATTACGAACAAGTAGGCACAATTTTATTATTAGGTATCATTTTTTATACTAAGTAACAATTTATTAAGGATATTATGTATGTTTATATCATTATTTGGAGCGCTTAACCATTCCTCTGGAATTATAATATGTTTGCAGCTATTAGATTTATTTTTTAAATATGTGTAAAT
Organism: Candidatus Clostridium helianthi; assembly: GCF_045310795.1. Taxonomy (NCBI): domain Bacteria; kingdom Bacillati; phylum Bacillota; class Clostridia; order Eubacteriales; family Clostridiaceae; genus Clostridium; species Candidatus Clostridium helianthi. The sequence goes on along the minus strand of NZ_JBJIAB010000034.1, from coordinate 53,444 downwards.
TATTTGAGATTCATCGATTTCTTCTTTTCCAATTTCTATTGGAACATCTCCATTGTTAAAGTAAAATAAAATATTATCTTTAAGAATACTTTTTAATGTTTCTAAATCAAAGTTTTTTAAAGTATATTTTTCACTAAAGAGTATCCTATTTCCTCTAATAAGAAAAAATTTAACTATGTCATTATCTAAATATTCAATCAAAGCAATATTTCTATTCTTTTTAGTAAATTTGATAATTTTAATTTTCTCTAGCAAATAATTTACTGAGCTTATGTAATCCCTATATTTAGCGGCAGTTTCAAAATCAAATTTTTCAGAAGCGCTACTCATTATATGTTCCATTTCCTGGAGAATGATTTTATCATTACCATTAAGAAGATTTATTATTTTATTTAATATATTAAGATACTCTTCTCGTGATGTAGTATCCAAACACATTCCAATACATAATCCTAGAGAGTAATTAAAACAGGATGAAGTTTTTCGCTGATTATTACTGCATTGTATTTTGCAGTATTCTTTAATACCATAAAGCCCTTTTTCAACAATGTTTTTTCTTGAATATGGACCAAAATAAATGTTTCCATCCATTTCATTCGATTCATGAGATATTTCAATATTTGGATATTTTTCGTTAAGAATTATTTTTATGTAAGAATATGACTTTGGATTTTTCATTAGCCTATTATAAGCAGGCTTAATTTTCTTTATTAATTCACATTCAAGCAAAAAGGCCTCAAATTCAGTATCAGTAATTTTATACTCAAAATCCTTGAGATTTTGAACTAACTTAAGAATTTTAGGAGAATGAGATTTAGAATTTATAAAATATGATCCAACTCTACTTTTTAAGTTCTTTGACTTACCAACATAAATAACGTTATTCAGGGAATCCTTCATAAGATATACACCAGGTGAAGAAGGGAGTTTTTTTACTTTTTCTTTTAAATCAATATCCATATTATCTCCTCTAAAAATATATGTTGAGTAAATTATCATTAGTTAAATTAAAAATAAATTATACATATAATTATATTTTATCATCACGCCTGCAAAATTAATAATAATTTATAAAATAAATATTTAAGTTGTATATGAATATAAAAAAATGATATACTTGTTTGCGCAGAGTGCATCAGAAAAAATTATTAGAGTTTCATTATTTCAAGATAAAAAACTTTTACTGTTTGAACGTATGTGAGTTGAAAAATTTTTTATCTTGAAATGATAGAAATTCTTTGCAATTTTTTTTTTAGCAATCGAAGTAAACAAGTATATCATTTTTCTATTAACTAGAATTTTATTATTTCATTAATTTAACAAGGACAGCTTTTTGGGCATGTAATCTATTTTCAGATTCATCAAAAATTGAATCAGCATGTTCTTCCAAAATTTCAGCTGAAATTTCTTCTCCTCTATGAGCAGGAAGACAATGAAGCACCATAGCATTTTTATCAGCAATAGTCATTAATTCTTTATTAACTTGGAATCCTTCAAAGGCTTTAAGTCTCTCATTAGCCTCTTCTTCTCTGCCCATACTAGCCCACACATCAGTAATTATAACATCAGCATCTTTAGCTGCTTCAAGTGGAGATGTAGTAATTGTAAAAGTAACGCCTTCTTTTTCTGCGATCTCTTTAGCTCTATTAAGGTATTTCTTAGATGCAGTATAATTCTCAGGAGATGCAACTGCAAAATTCATGCCGACTTTTAGGCAGCCAATCATTAGAGAATTGGCCATGTTGTTACCATCGCCAATAAAAGCAACTTTTAGACCTTCTAATATATTTTTATTTTCCCTTATCGTCATTAAATCAGCTAGCACTTGACAAGGATGTTCTTCATCTGTTAATCCATTTATAACCGGAATTGATGCATACTTAGCTAATTTTTCAACTTCATCTTGTGAGAAAGTTCTAATCATTATGCCCTGTATAAATCTAGAAAGGACTCTAGCAGTGTCTTCAATTGGCTCACCACGACCAATTTGCATGTCTCTATCAGTCAAAAAAAGTGAATTTCCACCCAACTGATACATGCCAGTCTCAAAAGAAACTCTAGTTCTAGTAGATGATTTTTCAAAAATCATCCCTAAACTCTTACCTTTAAGGTGATGATGTTCTATGCCATGTTTTTGTTCGTATTTTAACTGATCTGCTAAATTTAAAATATCCAGAATTTCTTCTTTAGAAAGATCATCCATTTTTAGTAAGTCTTTTTTCATATATATGCCTCCAAACAATAAGAAAGTGAAAAATGAGCAGTTAAGGGGAAAATTCAAAAGATGCGATAAAGATCATATTCATGCCAAATTAAAATTTAATTAAGGCTAGATAAAATTTCAAGAATAATGTCTATACCAGCTTTTAATTCTTTCTCAGTTATAGTAAGGGGTGGGAGAAGCCTAACAACATCTTTACCGGCTGTAAGCACTAACAATCCCTTTTTTATAGCTTCTTTTTGGACTAGAGCAGGATCACATTTCACCTTTATTCCGATCATTAATCCCATACCGCGTACATCTACAATTTGAGGATTTTTAGCTTCATCTATTAGCTCTCTTACAAATAATCCTCTTTTATATATTTTCTCAAAGTATTGTTCATTACAAATCTCTTCAAGAACAACTAAAGCACCAGAACATACAACAGGATTTGCTCCGAAAGTTGAGCCATGATCACCAGGTTTGAATACATCTGCAACTTTAGAGGAACAAAGTATTCCGCCTATAGGAAGTCCTGCACCAAGACCTTTTGCTACAGAGACTATATCAGCCTCTACATTGAAATTATTATACCCAAACATCTTACCTGTTCTACCTATACCACATTGAACTTCGTCGAATATTACAAGAACATCTTTCTCATTACACGCTTTTACTACTTCTTGAACGAATTTTGTATCAAGTGGGATAACACCACCTTCACCTTGTATTGCTTCAAGCATTATGGCGCAAACATCATCTGTAAGTTTAACTTTAAAGTCTTCTATATCATTTGCTTTTACATAATCAAAACCTTCTGTAAAAGGGTAGAAGTACTTATGAAATTTCTCTTGACCAGTTGCTTTTAGAGTTGTTATTGTTCTACCGTGAAATGATTGAATTAGAGTAAGAATTTTACTTCTTCCAGCACCATATTTGTCGTAACTGTATTTTCTAGCTAGCTTAATTGATCCTTCATTAGCTTCAGCGCCAGAATTAGCAAAAAAGACTTTACTCATGTTGGCTTTTTCAGTTAATTCTTTAGCAAGTTTTAAACTTGGTTCAGTATGAAATATGTTCGATGTATGAGCAAGTGTTTTTAATTGATTACTAGTAGCTTTAACCCATTTTTCATGTCCATATCCTAAGCTGCTGACACCAATTCCACTTGTAAAATCTAAATATTTATTTTCATCTTGGTCATAAAGATAAACACCTTCGCCGTGAGTGAGTATAAGATCTAAACGACCATAGCTATTAACAACGTGTTCTTTTGCTTCGTTAAAATCATATGACATAAAATTGCCCCCTTTAAATTATTCAATAGTTAATAATATCTAGTATAAACTTTAGATCATTAACTATTATTAGAGAAATTTATTTGAAGTTTCTAAAATATTTTAATATTTTGATTAATAAATCATTGTTCCGATACCCTCATTAGAGAATAACTCTAAAAGAATGGAATGAGGTACACGTCCATCAAGGATAGTTGCTTTTTCAACACCCATTCTAATTGCTTCAACGCAACAATCAATTTTAGGAATCATTCCACCTTTTATTATCCCTTCAAGGCATAATTTAGGAATTTGATGTAATCTTAATGTGCTAATTAGAGTAGATATATCTTTTGGATCTTTCATAACTCCTGGAACGTCAGTAAGCAGTATTAATCTTTCAGCTTTTAATGCTGATGCAATTTTTGCTGCGCAAGTATCAGCATTTATATTGTATGCCTTATTATCATCTTCTCCTAAAGCTACGCTACCAACAACAGGTATATATCCTGAACTTATGGTAGTTTTTAATATTTCTGTATTAACCTTAGTTATCTCACCTACATACCCTAAGTCGTTATCAGATTCTATTTTTTTAGCTTTTAAAAGAGAGCCATCCATTCCACATAAGCCAATGGCCTTTCCCCCAAATTTCTCTATTAAAGAAACTAAATTTTTATTTACTTTTCCACCTAAAACCATTTGAACTACTTCAATGGTAATATCATCAGTATATCTTAAGCCGTTAATAAATTCACTTTTGTGATTTAATCTATTTAATAAATCTGAAATATCAGGACCACCACCATGCACTACAATTGGTTCGATTCCAACACATTTCATTAATATAATATCATTTATTACTGTTTCTCTAAGTTCATCACTTATCATTGCATTTCCGCCGTATTTTACCACTATTATTTTTCCACGGTAACGCTGTATATAAGGTAGTGCATGAACTAAGACTTCTGCTCTTTCAGTATGATTCAACAAGTTAATACCCCCAGTCAATTTAGAATGTACAGTTCATAATTAACATATTAAGAACTGTACATCGGAATAAGTTTAAAATATATTTATTTATAATTTAAGATTAACTTCTGTAATCACCATTTATTTTTACATATTCGTAACTTAGGTCACAGCCCCAAACATAAGCATTATAATCACCTAAGGATAAGTTAACTTTAATAACTATTTCATTTTCGCTAAGAACCTTTTTTGCAATATCTTCATTGAAGGGTAAAGAACTACCAGATTCACAAACTTTTATTGAGCCAGCCTTACTTTCAAAGGCAACATCAACTTTTTCGGGATCGAAATCAATATTTGCATATCCAAGTGCACAAAGAATTCTTCCCCAGTTCGCATCGCTACCAAACATTGCAGTCTTTACTAAACTAGAGTTTATTACACTCTTACCTAAAACAACTGCATCTTTTTCATTCTTTGCACCGATTATTTGACATTCTAATAGTTTTGTAGCCCCTTCACCGTCTTTAGCTATATTTTTAGCCATAATTGTATTTAACTCAGTAAGGGCGTTTAAGAAAGTATTGTAACTTTCATCTTTTTCAATTATAGTAGGATTTTCAGCTAAGCCATTAGCTAAAATTAATACCATATCATTAGTACTTGTATCTCCATCAACGCTGACTCTGTTATAAGTTACTCCAACACTAGATTGCAGAGCCTCATGTAGTAATTCTGGAGCAATAGAAAGATCAGTTGTAATGAAAGAAAGCATTGTTCCCATGTTTGGTTCAATCATACCTGAACCTTTTGCCATCGCTCCCATAGTGATTTTCTTATCACCTATATAAAATTCTACAGCTAGTTGCTTTTGAAAAGTATCTGTTGTCATTATAGCTAAAGATGCATCATTAGCACCTTCCTTTGATAACTTTTCAGTAAGCATTGGAATACCGTCTTTAATAGCATCTATATTTAAAGGAACCCCAATTACTCCTGTAGATGCAACTAAAACATCTTCTGCTTTTAAGTTTAGTTTATTAGCTTGCAATGAAGTCATTTTTTTTGCCTTAACTAAACCGTCATCACCATTACAAGTATTTGCATTGCCACTATTTATTATTATTGCTTGTGCTCTTTTGTTTGATAGATGTTCTTTTGTAACGTAAATAGGAGCACCTTTAACTTTATTTTTAGTATACATTCCTGCTGCTGCAGCAGGAACTTCCGAATAAATCAAAGCTAAATCTTTTTTTAAGCTTCCTGGCTTTAATCCACAGTGTACCCCAGAAGCTAAGAAACCATTAGGAGCTGTAACTCCGCCATCTATATATTTTATATCCAAATTTATAACCCCCTTAGTCAATGCACAGTGCTCGATGCACAACGCATAATGCATAATTAATAATTAAATCTGTTAAAGTTTTTAGTATTTAAAAATGATATGAATTAAAAAGCTGGTGCAATTAGATTTAAACCTTCTGCTTCATTAAAACCTAAAATTATATTCATGTTTTGAATTGCTTGTCCGGCAGCACCTTTAATCATGTTATCTATAGTACTAACAATAATAATTTGATCTTCTCTATGATTCAAGTGTAGAGATATATGACAATCGTTTGTTAATCTTACGTTTTTTATTGAAGCTGTATCACCAAGTGGAAGTACATTTACGAAGCGTTCATTTTTATAAAATTCTGTGTATAGTTTGTGAATTTCTTCAAGATTTACTTTATCTCTTGGAATACAGTAAATTGTCGAAACTATTCCTCTATTAATTGGAAGTAGGTGAGGAGTGAATGTTACATTTACTTTATCTTCTGCCATAGCAGATAATGTTTCCTCGATTTCAGGTGTATGTCTATGAGCACCTACTTTATATGGAGCAAAAGTTTCATTTTCTTCTGGAAAGTGAGTATTTAAAGTTAATCCTCTTCCAGCGCCTGTAGTTCCAGATTTAGAATCACAAATAATATTATCTAATTTTATTAATGAATTTTTAAGTAACGGCATTAGCCCTAATTCTATAGTTGTTGGATAACAACCAGGGTTAGCAACTAAAGAACATTCTTTGATCTTATCTCTATTTAATTCTGGAAGTCCATAAACACTATCTGTATGTATTTCAGGTTGTGTGAATTTTTTTCCGTACCACTTTTCATATTCTTCTTCGCTAGATAATCTAAAATCAGCACCCATATCAATGCAGATCTTCTTGTTGTCTAGAGCTTTTTTAGCAATATCTTCACTTAATCCATGAGGTAGGGCGGTGAAGATTACATCACACTTTTCAACAACATCATGTGCAGACTCACAAATTAGATTTGTTTTGCTTAAAAAATTTTTATATATATTGCTAATCTCTTGCCCCTCAAAAGAAACTGAACTTAAAGCTGTAACTTCAACCTTTGGGTGAGATAATAATAATCTTAAAAGTTCAGCGCCTACATATCCTGTGGCACCAATTATTCCGATTTTAACCAATTTTAAATAGCCCCCTTGTTTATTTGATTATTGCAAAATAATATTATTGATTTTTGTATGTTAATTCGTAACTATAGTATTTCAATTGTCTATAAAATTTCGTGTTAGAAATTTCATAGACAATTGAAAGTTTTTATGAAGTAGAACTTGATTCAGATGGGGATTTCCATCTGAATCTTAGTTAAACCTATACCTCAAGGGATATTAATATACACTTAAGGAGTATTTAGTCTAAGACTTAGCAGCCGTTATCTGAGAATGTTACGGCTGCTATTATTACAAGGAAAAAAATATTAAATTTTTTCTTTATAATTACTAGTCTTATTAAACTTCTTTATTTTCTGCTATAAAATTTTTTAATGCTTCAATTTGAATTTTCACTGATTCTGTAGAAGGACCGCCTATAACTTTACGCTCTTCTACGCAAGTAAGTAAATCTATAGCGTGGTAAATATCTTCCTCAAATGTAGGAGAGAAGTTCTTAAATTCTTCCATAGTTAATTCTTCAATCATCTTGTTATCTTTAATACATTGAAGGACTATTTCTCCGACTACTTCATGAGCATTTCTAAATGGCATACCTTTTTTTACTAAGTAGTCAGCTACATCAGTAGCGTTAGTAAATCCAAGACCAGCACCTTTTCTCATATTTTCTTTCTTAACTTTCATTGTTTTAATCATTCCACAGAAAGTTTTAAGTGAAAGAACAACTGTATCTAATCCATCAAATAGAGCTTCTTTATCTTCCTGCATATCTTTATTATAAGCGAGAGGAATTCCTTTCATAACAGTAAGTAAAGTCATAAGGTCTCCATAAACTCTACCAGTCTTACCTCTAACTAGTTCTGCAACATCAGGATTCTTCTTTTGAGGCATAATACTGCTTCCAGTGCTATAACCATCATCAAGTTCGATAAAGCTAAATTCATTAGTACACCAAAGAATTATTTCCTCTGAAAATCTTGATAAATGCATCATTATCATTGAAAGACAAGAAAGTGTTTCAATAGCATAATCTCTATCAGAAACAGAATCTAAACTATTTAGTGTAACCTTTGAAAAACCAAGATCGCGAGCAACAGATTCTCTATCAATAGGGTATGTGGATGTTGCTAGTGCTCCAGATCCAAGTGGCATCTCATCAACACGTTTATAGCAATCAGAAAGTCTTCCTAGATCTCTTTTAAACATTTCAGCATAAGCTAAAAGGTGATGAGCGAATGTAATCGGCTGAGCCTTTTGCATATGAGTATACCCAGGCATTATTGTACCTATGTTTTCATTAGCTTTTTCCAAAAGAACTTCTTCTAAAGCTATGATATCTTGTTGTAATGACTTTATAGCTTTCTTTAAATATAATCTTAAATCTAAAGTTACTTGGTCATTTCTGCTTCTTCCAGTATGAAGCATTTTTCCATATTCACCAATGTAATATGTCAAAGTACCTTCAACAAAACTATGAATGTCTTCAGAAGTTTCATCAATTTCTATAACTCCATTATCCATTCTTTTTAATATTTCTAGAAGACCAGAAGTAATCCTATCACTAGCTTCCTTAGAAATTATATTTTGATTTCCAAGCATGGAAGCATGAGCTAGACTGCCTTCAATATCTTCTCTATACATTCTGCTATCAACATTTATAGAAGAATTAAAATCATTAACTAATTTGTCAGTGCCTTTTTTGAATCGTCCGCCCCAAAGCTTCATTACATTTCCTCTTTCTTAATTTTTTCTTGCATTTTAGCTTTTACAACTGTTGGAAGACCGTATAGATTAATGAATCCAGCAGAGTCCTTTTGATCGTATACTCCATCTTCTCCGAAAGTTGCATATTCTTCACTATATAGTGAGTATGGGCTAGTCATGCCGGCATTGACAATATTTCCTTTGTATAATTTTAATTTTATTTCTCCTGTAACTGTTTCTTGAGTTTTATTAATAAATTCAGTTAATGCTTCTCTAAGAGGAGTAAACCATTGACCGTTATATACTAAATCAGCAAACTTTAAAGCAATTTGCTCTTTATAGTGAGCTGTTTCCTTGTCTAAGCAAAGTTCTTCTAGATCTTTATGTGCTTTATAAAGAATAGTTCCACCTGGAGTTTCATAAACACCTCTTGATTTCATACCAACAAGTCTGTTTTCTACCATGTCAGTTATACCAATAGCATTTTCTCCACCAATTTTGTTTAATTCATCTAGTAATTCAACGCTGTTCATTTTTTTACCATTTAAAGCAACGGCAATTCCGTTTTTAAACGATAATGTTATATAAGTTGCCTCATTTGGAGCTGCCTCTAAAGTTTTGCAAAGTTCTAAAATTTTATCATATTGTGGTTCATTTTCAGGAAATTCTAAATCTAAACCTTCATGGCTTAAATGCCAAATGTTTTTATCTTTGCTGTAATTTGTTTCACGGTTGATTTTTAATGGAACATTTTTAGCCTCTGCATAATCTATTTCATCTTCTCTTGATTTAATATCCCAAATTCTCCATGGAGCAATTATTGGCATTTCTGGAGCAAATGCTTTAACTGCCATTTCAAATCTTACTTGGTCATTTCCTTTACCTGTGCATCCGTGACAAATTGCATCTGCTCCTTCTGCTTTAGCAATTTCAACTAACCTTTTTCCGATTATTGGTCTAGCAAATGAGGTTCCAAGAAGATATTTACCTTCATATATAGCACCAGCTTGAATAGTAGGGAAGATATAATCATCAACGAACTCTTGAGTTAAATCTTCAATATATAATTTTGATGCTCCTGTTTTTATTGCTTTTTCTTCTAATCCATCAAGCTCGTCCTTTTGCCCTACATTTCCGCATACAGCAATTACTTCGCACCCGTAATTTTCTTTAAGCCATGGGATAATAATTGATGTATCTAGTCCTCCTGAATAAGCTAAAACTACTTTGTTATATTTTATCATTTTAAAAGCCCTCCTAAATAATCATATAAAATGCATAAACATACATGCAATGCTATTTTCTCGAATATAATCAATAAATTAATCTAATTTATAATACCTAACTGATGTTTATAATTATACAGTTTTATAAAAGAATAATCAAGTATAAAATGAAAAAATATTCATAAAAATATTAAAAGTATGCATTAAAAAATAAAGTTTATGCAGAAAAACAATAATTTATGCAAATAACACTAGGTTTTATGCATAAATTATTGTGGTGCATAATTCTGCAAATAAAATGAATACTTATATATGCGGAATTTATGTATGATACAATAAAAGTTCGCATGTCAAAGTTCTATTAGAAAATATTCTCGAAACTTGGAGCTTGTAACTTCTTTAGATGATCAGTATTATGCTTTACTAAATGCAGGGATGTATGCGCTTCAGTTGAATCTTTATGAACAAGATATGTAGATAACTTTAAAGCCTCATTTAGCAAATTATCAAATTCTTGATGACTAAGATAAAGAGATGTTAAAACATTATTATCTTGAATAGTATTTAATAATTCAAGAGATTGATAATAGGCATCCTCCATTTTGTCACTCGCAATATTAAGTTCGATATCTTCAGTTTGCATTTCAATTTTATCGCATAAGCTAATGACAGACTTATTTAAAAAATATACGCAGGACATAGTTAGGAGAAACAAAAGTATTGATATTATAGCATTTCTCATTTCGTATCCTCCTTTTCGTATTTATCAAAAAGTTGATATTTAAATTTACCTTCTGTATCATATAAAGCAATAAGAACATGCTTTATTGATTTAATATTGTGCTTTTTAAGTAGATTAGATATCCATTCTTCATCTTTATTCATGGAAGTTAGTGAGTTTTTATTTACTTCACCATCAGAAATTAATACTTTTGGTAATTTTGCTTCAGTGTTTTGAGCAGTATTTCCTGAATTTGATGCATTAGAAGAATTATAATCTGTTGGTAATATAGATATTTGACCATCATTCTCTAAAATTGCATATTGAATTTCATCAAGATTAAAATAATTGGCAAGTCGTAACTCTTCTAGTAACTCATCTATATTTAATTGTTGCTTTTTTAGCGTTGAGTAATTAATTTTCCCTTTATGGACTAATATGCAAGGCTCTCCATCTACGAGCTTTCGGGTATATTGAAATTTCAATCCTATTTGTGTTAAAAGTGTTTTTAAAAATAGCAATGTTATAATTGGTATAATACCTAATAATAATGGCAGCCTTGTGTCTTGCATTGGCAATGATGCTAAGTCTGAAATCATAATAGTTATTACAAATTCATAAGGCTGAAGTTCTCCTATTTGCCTTTTTCCCATTAACCTCATGGTTAATACAACCAACAAATATAAAATAGCAGTTCTGATTGATACTACAAACATTAAAAAATCACCTCGAAAATAATATTTGCAAAAATAAAATTAATATACACACCTAAAGAAAAAGCAGCTATGCACTTATAAAAAGAGTAGCTGTGCTACAATACGGAACTTTTCTGCAATTAAGATCAGTTCACCATAGAAAAAAGCAGCTATGCTGCAATTAAGATCAGTTCACCATATAAAAAAGTAGTTATGTTAAATAAGAACATTTCATGGTAAGTTTGGAATGTCTATTTTATTTTATAGACTTAATAAAAAAGTTTATCTTTTTTGGAAATAGTGTATATAATATATTTGAAATGATTATTATGGTACCCAAATATTTGAATACAATTAGAATAAGAGACTTTGCAGAGACGGAAAGCTTAATTTTCAAATTGTGAAATTAAAATCTAAAGGGATAATCAAATTATATAAAGAAAGGTTTGAATAGTATGGAGTATAGAGGGATTGAATTTAAAGATAAGAAAATTAAAGCTAAAAAAGGACTGACTTTTTATGAGTTAATTATGGATACTTACAAAGATAGGGTTAAAGATATAGCTATATGCAAACTAAATGGAAGATATTGCGAATTAACTGAAGTAATAGAGGATGATGGGGAAGTAGAATTAATAGGTTTTGATACAGAACTAGGAATGAAAATATTCACAAGAACTTTACAGTTTATATTTATAAAGGTAGCATTGGATTTATTTCCAGAATCAAAGATAACAATAGACCATGCTATAAGTAAGGCAGTATATGGAGAAGTTCATAAGGAAAATCCATTAAGTAAAGGTGAAATTGATAAGATAAAGGTTAAAATGCAAGAAATAATAGATAGAAATGTGCCAATTAAGAGTATGAGAACATCAAAAGAAGAAGCTATTAAGATTTTTGAAGGATATAAGATGGACGATAAAGTTAAGCTTTTAAAGTATTGTGATATAAAGCATGTTCATCTTTATGAGCTTGAAGGAAGGTACGATTATTTTTATGGTCCTATGGGATATTCAACAGGCATCATAAATAAATTTGATGTATTTAAGTATGAATCAGGATTCATTTTACAGAGACCAGAAGAGACTAATCTAAGTGAATTAGCTGAATTTAGAGAAGAGAAGAGCTTAACAAAAATTTTCATAGAGACTCAAAGATGGCTAAACATTTTAGGAATCGAAGATGTTGGGACTCTAAATGAAAAAGTGCTTAACAATGAATTAAGAAATATAATTATGGTTTCAGAGGGGCTTCATGAAAAGAAAATAGCTAATATAGCTGATGATGTTTTAGATAGAAAAGATGTAAAGATTATACTTATCGCTGGCCCATCATCCTCAGGAAAAACTACTTTTGCGAATAGGTTAAGTATACAATTGAGAGTGAATGGATTAATACCTATGCCATTGTCTTTGGATAACTATTTTGTAAATAGAGAAGAAACGCCGAAAGATGAGAATGGAGATTATAACTATGAATCCATTGATGCATTGGATTTAAGTTTGTTGAATGATAATTTGGAAAGGTTAATGAGTGGAGAGGAAGTGGATCTTCCTACTTATAATTTTAAAACTGGGAAAAAAGAATGGAATGACTATAAAGTTAAATTACCTAAAAATGGAGTTTTAATACTTGAGGGGATACATGGTTTAAATCCAAATTTAATTTCAAGCAATTTAAATAGGAATGTATTTAAAATCTATATATCAGCATTGACACAGCTAAATATAGATAATCATAATAGAATTTCTACAACAGATGTAAGAAAGGTGAGAAGAATAGTTAGAGATTCACTATCAAGAGGATATAAGGCGGAAGAAACTTTGAAAATGTGGAAATCTATAAAGAAAGGAGAAAAAAATAATATATTTGTTTATCAAGAAGGTGCGGATGTAGCGTTTAATTCTACATTGGTTTATGAACTTGGAGTCTTAAAGCCATATGCATTAAAAGAGTTAGATGAAATAACAGAAGAAAGTTCAGTTTATTCAGAAGCTATAAGGTTAAAGTCGTTTTTGAATTTTTTCAAAGAGATTAATGTTGATGAAGTGCCAAAGAATTCTCTTTTAAGAGAATTTATTGGAGGATCAGCTTTTTATGAATATTAAATTAAGTATGTTATTTCACTAATATTATTATATAGAACTATAGATAAATTTGAACATTTATCTATAGTTCTTGTGTTCTTAAGATAAATTTATAATAGATAAAATATTAACAATGTTTGATTGTAAAAATAAGGATTAAAAGAAGAAAATAAGAAACAATAATTAGATATGAAATAAGATGCATTGGCAGTCAAGTAATTAAGAATGAATGAGCAAATAATATGCATTGATTTTAATTGTTATATTATTAACTAAGCTTGACACTATAAAGTAAATATGTGATACTAAATCTAACAAGAAAACAATTACATTGCAGTTCTGAAAAAATTTTAGAAATGTAGGCTATAGAGAAATAGAGAATAAAGCCACATAAAACTAAGTTTACTTAGGAAATCTTATGATTACCAAGTAAATTTAAAACTTATGTTTTAAACAGTTAGAAATATATGATTGTTTAAAATGTAAGGAGTTTTATGTGGCTATACTTATGGCCAAAATTACTGGATGTACATTGATTTAAAACTTTTAAATTAAATTAGTCATACTAAAATAAATTATGAATATTATGTAATGTGTTGTTTTCTAGTAATATTAACCGTTCTAAAATGTTAAAAAACAAACAAGTATTGTGAAGTAGAAGGGAGATAATGTTATGACAATTTTTTTCGCAGAATTAGTAGGTACTTTATTACTTATTCTATTAGGTGATGGTGTTGTAGCCAATGTCGTATTAAAAAAATCAGGTGGATCAGGAGCAGGATTAATAGTAATTGCAATAGGATGGGCTTTTGCGGTAGGAATTCCAGCATTGATTTTTGGAAGTTATAGTGGGGCTCATTTTAATCCAGCATTAACAATTGCGTTAGCAGTAATAGGTAAAGTAGCATGGGCTCAAGTTCCGATTTATTTAGCTGGACAATGTATTGGTGCATTTTTAGGAGCAGTTTTGGTATTTATTGTTTATAATGATCAATTTAAAGCTACTGAAGATAAAGGAAGCAAACTTGGTGTATTTTGTACAGGCCCTCAAGTAAAGAATACTTCAATTAATTTTATAACTGAGCTTGTAGGAACATTTGTACTAGTTTATGCAATTTTAGGAATGGGAGATCAAAATCTATCAAATGGAATGGGAACATTGTTTGTAGCATTTTTAATTTTGGCTATTGGTGTAAGTTTAGGAGGCCCAACAGGATATGCAATTAATCCAGCAAGAGATTTAATGCCAAGAATCGCACATGCAGTATTACCTATACCTGATAAGGGAGATTCTAATTGGGGATATGCATGGATTCCTGTTGTTGCCCCAATTGTAGGAGGAACTTTAGCTGCATTATTTTATGTAATGTTACATGGAATATTATAAAAGTTAATTAATAGTTAGAATTGACAGAGACAAACAACTATGTAATACTAAGAATAAAAAAGAAAACAATTACATGGGAGGGCCAATGAATATAAAAGAGTTATTAGAAGAAAATCCAATTATAGCAGCAGTAAAAAATGAAGAACAATTAAATCAGGCGTTAGATTCAGAAGCTCAAGTTATATTTGTTTTATTTGGAGATGTAATGAATATTAAAGAGATAAGTGAAATTATAACATCTAGAAATAAAATAGGAATAATCCATATAGATTTGGTTGAAGGATTTACGAATAAGGAAATTGTTGTAAAGTATATTAAAGAAGAAACTAAATTTAGTGGAATAATAAGTACAAAGCCACAAGTTGTAAAACTAGCAAAAAAGTATAATTTATTAGGAGTTCAAAGGGTTTTTATATTTGATACACTTTCTTTAAACAATGTAAAAAGCCATATGATTTCTGAATGCGATGCAATAGAGGTACTTCCAGGAATAATTCCAAAGGTAATTGAAATCATTTCAAAGTATTCTAGCAAACCAGTTGTTGCTGGGGGGCTAATTGAAACTAAGGAAGAGGTAATGCAGGCATTAAATTCAGGAGCAACATGCGTATCTACAACTAAAAAAGAAATTTGGAATATGTAGGCTGAAGAGAATTAGAGAATAAAGCCACATAAAACTGAATTTACTTGGGAAACACTTAATGGACTGAGTAAATTTAAAATTTGTACGAGGCAGTAAAAATAAATATTATTGCTTCTGTATAAATGGATGT
Source organism: Candidatus Clostridium helianthi (assembly GCF_045310795.1). NCBI lineage: Bacteria > Bacillati > Bacillota > Clostridia > Eubacteriales > Clostridiaceae > Clostridium > Candidatus Clostridium helianthi. The sequence continues at coordinate 37,927 of NZ_JBJIAB010000034.1, read as the reverse complement.
TTTATGTGGCTTTAATTGCCGCTAAAATTACGTCTAGAACACTAACTCAATTTTTTTAGGTCAACTATTTGTTAAATTCATTTCCTAAAATATAAATAATAAATTTAACCTTTTCTAGGTAAATATTAGAATATATAAATATTAGAAAGCAGGGTGTTTTGTATGAAAAAATATATAATAGCATTAGACCAAGGAACTACAAGTTCAAGAGCGATAATCTTTGATAAAGAACAAAATATATTAGGAGTAAGTCAAAAAGAATTTACTCAAATTTATCCAAGCCAAGGATGGGTTGAACATAATCCTCTAGAAATATGGGCAAGCCAATATGGAGTGTTACAAGAAGTTATTGCAAAAACTAATATAACTCAAGAAGAAGTAGCTGCCATAGGAATTACTAATCAAAGAGAAACAACAATAGTTTGGGATAAAAATACTGGAGAACCAGTATACAATGCAATAGTATGGCAATGTAGAAGAACAGCAGGTATAATAGAAGAACTCAAACTAGACAAAGAATTTAGTGAATATGTAAAAGAAAATACAGGATTACTTTTGGATGCATATTTTTCAGCAACTAAAATAAAATGGATATTAGACAATGTGGAAGGTGCTAGAGAGAGAGCAGAAAAAGGTGAATTATTATTTGGTACAGTAGATACTTGGTTAGTGTGGAAACTTACAAATGGTAAGGTTCATGTAACAGATTATACTAATGCTTCTAGAACAATGCTTTATAATATAAAGGAATTAAGATGGGATGAAAAAATCCTAGAAAAGCTTAACATTCCAAAATCAATGTTACCAGAAGTTAAAAATTCATCAGAAGTTTATGGATACACAAATCTTGGAGGAACAGGAGGCGTTAGAGTTCCAATAGCAGGTATGGCAGGCGATCAACAATGCGCTCTATTTGGACAAACTTGTTTTGAAGAAGGTAGTGTTAAAAATACTTATGGAACAGGATGCTTCTTACTTATGAATACAGGAGAAAAAATGATTCATAGTAAAAATGGATTAGTAAGTACTATTGCAGTTGGTATAGATGGAAAAGTACAATATGCATTAGAAGGTTCAGTATTTGTTGGTGGTGCCGTTATTCAATGGATTAGAGATGAACTTAAGTTAGTTACTGATGCAGCAGATACAGAGTACTTTGCACAGAAAGTAGAAGACAATGGTGGAGTATATGTTGTTCCAGCATTCACAGGACTTGGTGCTCCATATTGGGATATGTATGCAAGAGGTGCCATTTTCGGACTTACAAGAGGTGCTAATAGAAATCATATAATAAGAGCTGCTCTTGAATCTATTGCATATCAATCTAAGGATCTTATAGATGCAATGCAAGAAGATGCAGGATGTACATTAACAAGACTTAAAGTTGATGGTGGAGCAAGTAGAAATAATTTATTAATGCAATTCCAAGCTGATATAACAGGGGCAGAGGTTGTAAGACCTATTATAACTGAAACAACAGCTCTTGGTGCAGCATATTTAGCAGGACTTGCTGTAGGTTTCTGGCAATCAAAAGAAGAAATAGCTGAAAAGTGGGCTGTAAGTCAGTCTTATTCTCCAAACTTAGCAGAAGAGAAGAAGGAAAAATTATATAAAGGATGGAAAAAAGCCGTTAAGAGAGCAGAAGGATGGGAAGAGGAATAGAATTATACTTCAATAAGTGTTTATTATTCCAAATTAGTCTAAGTTAATCACAAGATTTGAGCATTATAATGTACCCTAAATGTTGATGACATCTAGGGTACATAGTTTAAAATGGTATTTTAAAATAAAGTAAAATTGAAAATTCAGAGTAAATAGTAGACAAGTATACATTTACATGATATAATGTATATATAATTTAAAATAAATGCTGAGAGAATATAGAGTCAAGCATGAAAACGTTGGTGGATTACACCTTGTTTTTAGCTTGACTTTTTTTATGCGCTATTAATAAGGAGGATGTAATATGTATGATGTAGCAATAATTGGATCAGGGGTTATTGGAAATTCTATTTTTAGGGAACTAACTAAGTATAATTTAAAAGTAGTTGTTTTAGAAAAAGAAAAAGATGTATCGATGGGAACAAGCAAAGCAAATTCAGCAATAGTTCATGCTGGATATGATCCTAAAGAAGGTACTTTAATGGCAAAATATAATGTAGCTGGAAATGAGATGTTTGAAGATCTTTGCAAAGAGTTAAGTGTACCTTTTAAGAGAAACGGATCTCTGATAATAGCTTTTAACGATGAAGATATGAAAACAGTACAAGCTCTTTATGAAAATGGAACAAAAATAGGCGTAAAAGATTTACAAATTTTAAGTAAAGAACAGGTTCTAGAAAAGGAACCAAACCTTAATCAAGAAATTTTTGGAGCTTTATATGCACCAACTGGTGGTATAGTAGGTCCGTTTGAATATACAATCGCACTAGCAGAAAATGCAGTAGCTAATGGAGGAGAAATTAAGCTAGAAAAAGAAGTTGTTGCAATAGAAAAAAATGATACATTCAAAATTACAACTAAAGATGGAGAAATAATAGAATCAAAATTTGTAATAAATGCAGCTGGACTTTATGCAGATAAAATTCATAATTTAGTTTGTAAGGAAAGCTTTAAGATAGTACCAAGAAGCGGAGAATACTTTGTAATGGATAAAACTCAGGGAAGTGTAGTTAGCCATACAATATTCCAATGTCCATCAAAACTTGGAAAAGGGGTTTTAGTTACTCCAACTGTTCATGGAAATTTATTAGTTGGACCTGATGCCAGAGATATAGAAGATAAAGGCGATGTTGGAACACTAGCAGAAGGATTAAATGAAGTAAGAGACGCTTCAATGCGTACAACTAATAAAGTTAATTTTAGAGAAATAATAAGGAGCTTTGCAGGTCTTCGTGCTAATCCAGATACAGGTGATTTTATAGTAGAAGAAAATGATGAAGTCAAAGGTTTCATAGATGTTGCAGGAATGAAATCACCTGGCCTTTCTTCAGCACCAGCTATAGCTCTTGATGTTGTAGAAATATTGAAAGAAGCAGGATGTAAGTTAGATAAAAAATCAGACTTTAAGGCAAAAAGAGAACAAATTCATTTTATGGAATTATCAGCTAAAGAAAAAGCTGAATTAATAAAGAAAAATCCGCAATATGGAAGAATGGTTTGCAGATGTGAAAGCATAACAGAAGGTGAGATTGTAGATGCAATAAAGAGAAGTATAGGGATACCATCCTTAGATAGTATTAAAAGAAGATGTAGACCAGGAATGGGAAGATGTCAAGGTGGATTCTGCGGACCAAGAGTTCAGGAAATAATAGCAAGAGAATGTAATATCCCACTTGAAGATGTAGTTCAAGAAAAATCAGGTTCATATATATTATTAGGTAAGACAAAATAGAAGGATGAGGTGTTATTATGAGTTATGAATTAATAGTAGTAGGTGGAGGACCAGCTGGTCTTGCAGCAGCATATGAAGCATATAATAGTGGAATTAAAAAAATATTAATTTTAGAAAGAGATAAAGAATTAGGTGGTATATTAAATCAATGTATTCATAATGGTTTTGGACTTCATACTTTTAAGGAAGAGCTTACAGGACCAGAATATGCAGGAAGATTCATTGAAATGATTCAAGATACTAATGTTGAAGTTAAACTAGACACTATGGTATTAGAAATCGGAAAAGATAAAACTGTTTATGCAATAAATACAGAAGAAGGATATATGGAACTTAAGGCTAAAGCTATAATTCTTGCAATGGGTTGTAGGGAGAGAACTAGAGGTGCTATAAATATTCCTGGTGATAGACCAGCGGGTGTATTTAATGCAGGTGCAGCGCAAAGATATATAAATGTAGAAGGATATATGCCTGGTAAAGAAGTCCTTATTTTAGGATCAGGAGATATTGGACTTATAATGGCTAGAAGAATGACTCTTGAAGGAGCTAAAGTTAAAGCTGTAGTCGAATTATGTCCATATTCAAATGGATTAAATAGAAATATAGTGCAATGTTTAAATGATTATGATATTCCTCTATATTTATCACACACAGTTGTAGATATTGTAGGAGATAAGAGACTTGAAAAAGTAGTAATAGCAGAAGTAGATGAAAATAAGAGACCTATTAAAGGAACTGAGAAAGAATTTGATGTAGATACACTACTACTATCAGTTGGATTAATTCCAGAAAATGAAATATCATTTAATGCCGGACTTGAACCTGATAGAAGAACTAATGGTTTAATTGTTAATGAGAGTATGGAAACTTCAGTAGAAGGAATATTTGCATGTGGTAATGTAGTTCATGTCCATGACTTAGTTGATTTTGTAACTCAAGAGTCAAAACATGCAGGTTTCTCTGCTGCTAAATACATTAAGGGTGAACTTAAGAAAGACAAATATGTAAACATAATAAATGGTGCAAATATAAATTATACAGTACCACAAAAAGTTAATGCAGAAGCTGTTGATGATAAACTAACTGTATTTATGAGAGTAAATAACATATATCATAATAAGGCATTAGTTGTAAGATGCAATGATGAAGTTATAGCTAAATTTAAAAGAGCTCACTTAGCACCATCAGAAATGGAAAAGGTAGTTTTAAGTAAGGTGCTATTAGAGAAAGTTAAAGGTGATATAACAATATCATTAGAGGATGGTGAATAAAATGGAAAAAGAATTAATTTGTATATGTTGCCCTAAGGGATGTCATTTAAAAGTAGATGCTGAAAATAAAAGTGTACAAGGTAATGGCTGTAATAGAGGTATTGAGTATGGAATAAATGAAGTTACAAACCCAGTAAGAGTAATAACTTCAACTGTTAAAGTAGACAATGGAGAATTACCAGTAGTACCTGTTAAAACAAATAATCCAATTCCTAAAGGACTTAATTTCAAATGCATGGAAGAAATAAATAAAGTAACAATAAAGGCTCCTGTTAAAATAGGAGATGTTGTAATAAAAGATGTTCTTGGAACTGGTGTAGATATAGTTGCGACAAGAAATATACATCAAAAGTAGAAACTAATGAAAGTTTGGTTAAAGCATCATCAATATTTAATATTGATGATGCTTTTATTATGGATTATATTTTAGAAATCACATATTCTAACAATAACTAGATTTAAAATTCCAGCAGGTTAAGTGCTAAATCACTATTAATATGTAGAAACTAAATTGAAACATATATATGTAATCAAATTTATGATATTATTTAGATAGAAAAAGCTAGGGTACAAATATATTAATAAAGAAAAACTAATGATATATATAATAAATAAAAGGGAGGATATTTCTCACAATGAAAGGGATAGGAGTTTTCGATATTTTGGGTCCTATTATGATAGGACCCTCAAGTTCACATACAGCAGGTGCAGCGAGGCTTGGGAAGATAGCAAGAAGTATAGCAGGTGGAGATGTATCAGAGGTGACATTTTTACTACATGGTTCATTCGCTAAAACATATAAAGGGCATGGAACAGATAGGGCTTTAGTTGCTGGTATCTTAGGAATGGAACCAAGCGATGAAAAACTTAGATATTCTATGGATATAGCAAAAGAAAAAGGTGTTAAATTTTCATTTAAGGAAGCAGAATTAGGGGATGTTCATCCTAACACAGTAAAATTCATTATAAAAACAGTTGATGGGAAGTACTGCGAAGTTATGGGATCATCAATTGGTGGTGGAAATATTCAGGTTATAGAAGTTAATAATAATAAGGTTGATTTTACTGGAATGTATGAAACTTTAATAATAGCTCATAAAGATGCGCCAGGGGTAATTAATAGTGTTACAAGTATATTATACAGTGAAAATATAAATGTAGCTTTTATGAGAGTTTTTAGGCAACAAAAAGGGCATGAAGCTATAATGATTTTTGAGATGGACAATAAAGTGAATAATATTTTAATAGAGAAAATTAAGAAAATAGAATTAGTACATAATGTAATTTCAATAAGCCCAGCAAAGGAAGGTGAATAATAATGTTTGCAAAAACAGGTATGGAATTGTTAGAAATATGTGAAAAACATAATATTTCACTAAGTGAATATGCAATAAGATATGAAGTAGAAGAAAAAGGATTGTCAAGAGACGAAGTAATAGAGAAAATGAGGAAAAATTTGAGTGTTATGATCTCGGCTGCTAATGAGGCAATGGAGAAAGAAGTTTATTCTGTTAGCGGATTAATCGGTGGAGATGCTTTTAAGATACATAATTATGCTAGTAGAGGAAAAACCTTAACAGGTGATGTAACTAATATAGCTATGGCTATGGCACTTTCTTCATCCGAGGTTAATGCGTCTATGGGTAAGATAGTTGCATGTCCAACAGCTGGTTCTTGTGGAATATTGCCAGCAGTAATTTTAAGTGCTGGAGAAAAACTTGGATTAGATGAAGAAGGACTTATAAATGGATTATTTGCCGCAGCTGCTGTAGGAATGATTATTGGATTAAATGCAACACTAGCAGGAGCAGAAGGTGGATGTCAGGCGGAATGTGGGTCAGCTTCCGCAATGGGAGCAGCTGCTGTTGTTGAGATGATGGGAGGAACTCCTGAGATGAGTTTAGATGCAGCAGCCATAGTAATTAAAAATGTACTTGGCCTTGTTTGTGATCCAGTTGCGGGCCTTGTTGAAATACCATGTGCCAAGAGAAATGCACAAGGAGCAATAACTGCTTTATGCATGGCAGATATGGTAATGGCAGGTGTAGCTTCAAAAATACCATTTGACGATACGGTAAGTGCTATGTATAAGGTAGGAAAAAGCTTGCCAGAATCACTTAGAGAAACAGCTTTAGGTGGAATAGCTGTAACTAAAACAGGACTAAAACTTAAAGAACAGGTATTTGGAAAGAAATAATGCACATATTAAAGTATTGTACAGAACTTAAAGTAAATTGATAAACAATCGAAATAGAATACATGTATTCTGATTCTTTATTTATCCATAACTTCAACTACTTAACATATGCCTTTGGTTATTTCGAATATAGATACCGAACATAAAGTAAAATATATATTTTTAATTATAGTTTACACTAGAAAGGAAGGTCATTCTTTTGTAGAAGTGTTGCATTGAGTTTTTAGCTGTAGATATTTCATTAGTAGAAGTTGTTTCATTTATTGCTTGTCACGAGCTTGCCTCGGGAGCATGCAGAAATGGTGCAACTTCTTCTAATGGAAATTCACAGCTAAATACTCCAGCAACCTGGAACAAATGAATGATCTTTCTTTCGGTATTTACATATATAACTTTAAGTTTACTTAAGGTATCTAGTGACTAATAATACCTTAAGAAGATGTCGTTGGGATTTTTATATTTCTTTGTATAAATTTACTTCTCCATTGCCTACACGAAGCTCACCTAGTAAAGGAACTATTCTTGTAAAATGCTCACTGTTGTTATGCAAATTAATTGCTTTTTCGTCTTTCCATTCTTCTATAAATGTGAATATAGAACTATCATTAATATCTTGAAACAATCCATATGAGATACAGCCTTCTTCTTCTCTACTTTTATCAACTAACTCTTTCGCAAGGCTTAGATATTTTTCTGTTTGTTCATTTTTAATAACACTTTTGGCCACTATTTTTATCATATTAATCCTTCTTTCTATAATATTTATTAAAATTAGTATATCACTTAATTAAGAAATATTTTAACTTTATTAGTAATAGATGATATAGAAGAATTTAGTACATATATAAACTTACTATAACATGTTGCAATAATAAAATTTAATTTAAAGCTCTAGTAATCTAAGGACTTGATTAAGGCCAGAATGTAGAAATTTAACTAGAATAATATATGCAAATTTCTTAATTTATTGTTCCAGTATATGAATTTGTATATAATTAACTATAAAATTACTAAACTAACTATAGTATAATATGTTGAAATAAGCTATCTATATAAAAATGTCTAAAAAGATTTATAAATAATTTTGATTACAATTTATTGACTTAAAAGACTTTTGAAGTTAGGAAAAGCTATTTTATTAATAGAGGAGAGGAATTTAATGAACTTAGGAGTAAGAAATCAGATTACTATTCTTATAGTTGATGATGAAAAAAGTATAGTGGACTTTATTAAAATGGGGTTGGAAGCTGAAGGTTATTTAGTATATGAGGCATATGATGGGAATCAAGCAATCGAGATAGCAAGTAAAATAAACCCTAATATAGTGATATTGGATATTATGTTGCCGGGAATGGATGGATATGAGGTATGTTCAATTATTAAGAAGTCTATAAAAACATCAGTTATTATGCTAACAGCATTAGACGAAGTTGATGATAAGGTAAAAGGGTTGGATATTGGAGCGGATGATTATATGGCAAAACCTTTTAGCTTCAAGGAGCTTTTAGCACGCATTAATGCTAGGATAAGAAATAGTTTTCCGGAGCTAAGCGATATTACTAATATAGGAAATTTTAAAGTGGATGATAAAGCTCATGAAATAACTTATCTTGAAAAAGTATTAGAGCTACCTCCAACGCAATACAACTTGTTGAGTTTTTTACTTATGAATAATGGAATAGCATTGAGCAAATCGCTTATACTTGAAAAAGTATGGGGATATGATTTTAATGGAGAAGATAATATTGTTGAAGTATATATAAGGTACTTAAGAGATAAAATTGGAGACAAAGATCATAATATCATTAAAACTGTCCGCGGTGTTGGATATAAGATGGTGGCACAATGAAAAAATTAAAAAATAAATTAAAAATAAAGAGTTTGAAATGGCAGTTGTTATTTAGGTTTCTTGTGATATTAATTCTATTACTGGGAATAATGGGACTTTTTCAGTATATAAGTATGAAAAATTATTTATATAAAACAAAGGTGCAAGTGCTTCATGAGAGGTTTCATAATCTAGACTTTAAGAAAATGTCAAAAGAAAATATGGAGGATATAACTGAAAGTGATACTAAAGAAATTTTAAAGAATTTATGGGATAAAAATATGAGTGTAGCTCTAATAAATAAAAATGGAGAGCTGTTAGGTCAAAGAAGCAATATAGATACACCTAGAGATGATGATGACGGTGACGATGATTCAAAGGAGCCGGATGAACGAAAGAGGAAAGAGATACCAGTACCGGTGCTTTCTAGAGAGAAATATATAGAGATTTGCAATGAGCAAGGGAATTTAGAACATACATATGAAGTAGTAAGAGATGAAAACAATAATTATCAAATGGTTGCATGGATAAAAGTTGGGGATTTAGATACACCATCAGGGTTAATACAGTTGAGTACACCAATAGACGATATTACAAGTATCTTAGATAGGCAAGAGTATGTGCATATTAGTCTTTCAATTATGATTCTCATAGTGGGAACAATACTTGGAATCACTATTTTTAATCGAACATTGAAGCCGTTATATAAGATAACTGATACTGTGGAAGGAATAAGTGTAATTGATCTGCATACAAGACTAACGGAAGAAAGTGGTCAATTAGAAATTAATAGATTATCAAAATCCTTTAATATTATGCTTGAAAGAATAGAGACGTCATTTGAAAAGGAACAGCTTATCAAAGAAAAAATGAGACGATTTGTATCTGATGCATCACATGAATTACGTACACCACTAACTTCAATTCATGGTTTTGTTGAAGTATTATTAAGAGGGGCAGCAAAAAATCAGGAAAAATTAGATTTGGCTTTAAACAGCATATTGATGGAAAGTGAAAGGCTTGCAAAACTGGTAAATGATCTTTTAATATTAACTAGGTTAGATCAGCAGCCAGTTGTTGAAATAAAAAAGGAGAATTTGAATGATGTTATAAATGAAATAATTCCTCAACTGCAGATACTTTCTAAGGATAGAACTTTAAATATAGAGTTGAAGGATTATATAGATGTATATATAAATAAAAATCAAATTAAGCAGGTCATATTCAATATGGCTCAAAATGCTGTAATTCATACTGATAAAGAAAAAGGTGTTATAACAATTTCTATAGGTATAGAAGATTACAAAAATAAAACCTTCGCGGTTTTGAAGATATCTGATAATGGAACTGGAATACCTAAAGAGCATTTAGATAAAATATACGATAGATTTTTCAGAAGTGATTCTCACAGAGCTAGGGAACGAGGGGGATATGGATTGGGTCTTTCTATAGTAAAATCAATAATTGATAGCAATCGTGGAAAAATAAGAGTAGAAAGTGAGCTTGGAGTCGGGACAACATTCTCAATATATTTAAAATTAGAAAATAAGGCAGATGGATTTGATGTTTCTTGATTGTGCCTAAATAAGAAAAGATGTTACAAAATAGATTGATCATATTATTTTGTAACATCTTTTTTAGTATATTTCTTTATTCTATTGATTAAAATATCAACGCATCTTTAGTTTAAGACATCGCTAAGAAAATCTGGGTGAGTAATCTTAAATAGTTCTCAGCAAATTCTAAGCTTTAACTAAGGATACATTAAGACTTTTTTGTTATAATTCCAACAATGAGGAAATTTATATATTTTAGGCGGTGAATATTATAAGTATGGTAATAATTTTTATATTAATGGCTGTGATAATAACAGTCGTTTTATTTTTTGTACTTGTGACTGGTAAAATTGAAAAACATGAAGTTGCTAAGAGCAGTTATGCTCTTGGAACTTTGATCAACTTAAGAGCAAATGGAAATAAAGCTAAAGTAGCAATAGATAAAGCGCTAGAAAGGTTAAATGAAATTGATAATAGAATGTCAGCTTTTAAAGAAAGTAGTGATATATCAAAAATAAATTTTAATGCAGGAAATAAGGGAGAGAAAGTAAATAATGATACTTATTTTGTAGTTAAAAAAGCCATAGAATACAGTAGAATTTTAGAAGGTACTTTTGATCCAACAATAAGACCATTAGTAAAGTTATGGAGTATAGGTACAAAAGAAGAACGAATTCCGGAAAAATCTAAAATAGAGAAGGTATTAAAACTCATAAATTATAATGATGTTATTTTTGATGACAAAAATAATTTAATAATGCTAAAACATGATAAACAGGCTTTAGATGTCGGAGGTATTGCAAAAGGATTTGCGGCTGATGAAGTAAGAGATATTTTTTATCAGCATAATATTAAAAGTGCATTAATTGATTTAGGTGGAAACATTTTTGCTCTTGGAAGTAAGGAAGACGGTTCAGCTTGGAAAGTTGGAATTCAAAATCCATTTAAGCCTAGGGGAGAATTTATAGGAATATTAAGCGTAAAAAATAAATCAATAGTAACCTCAGGTAACTATGAAAGATATTTTATAAAAGATGGAAAGAAATTTCATCATATAATTGACCCTAAAACAGGATACCCATCTGAAAGTAAAATTATAAGTGCAACTATTATATCAGACAATTCAATCGACGGAGATGGCTTGTCAACTGGTGTTTATATAATTGGTATTGATAAGGCTATGAAGATTATAGAGACTATAGAGGGGATTGACGCTATATTTATTACAGAAGATAAGAAAATATATAAAACATCAGGTATTGATGAAAGTATTTTTACATTAACAGATAGTGAATTTTTTTAGATACTGTGCCTGGAGCTAAATATAGAAGTAAGGGCATAATTGAGGCAATAAGAAAGCTTTAAATCAAGCAAAATGATAAGAAGAGATAATACAGATTGAAACAAAACTCGTTAAGTTGGAATGCAACCTACTAGCAGGGATAAATTCAATTTGTAATATCTTTTTTTATTTACATTATTCTAACTATCTAGCTTTTTTCTTAATTCTAAGATGTTTTAATTGCCATTTCTCAGCGAATTCTCAGTTTAGATTAAGGGCGCGTTAAGGTTCTATTGCTATAATTCACTTAATCAAAGAAATTGAAATAGCAGATAATGAAGTGAAAATAATATTTCTATTAGAAATTAATTGGAAAAATGTGATTAATGATAATTAACATAAAAGTTTATTATTGCTAAATATAGAGAGTTAGAAGAGGGGAAAGAAATATGGCAAGTAAAATAAAAAAATCGCAGATTATAAGGCATATTATACAATTGATTACATTTATTCTGTTACCAGGCCTTTATTCAATGACATTCAGTGAAGTAAAAACTGTATATCAAATGATTATCAATGGTAATTTTAACTTTTTGGAAGCATTACCAAGCTTAATAGAATTTATAGCTATTATGCTTTTGACTATAGTATTAGGAAGATGGTTCTGTGGTTGGATATGTGCATTTGGCGCATATAATGATTTAGTATATTTTATATCAAAAAAAGTATTCAAAATAAAATTTAGAGTAGATGAAAAAGTTGATTCTATACTTAAGTATTTCAAATATGTAGTATTACTTTTTATAATAGCTATTTCATGGACTATGGGAAGCAGTATACTAGAAAGCACAAGTCCTTGGGATGTTTTCGGTCAAATAACTGATGTATCTACTATTTTTTCGAGTTTACTTGTTGGATTGATATTTTTAATATTAATCACAATAGGAGCAGCGTTTATTGAGAGGTTTTTCTGCAGATACCTATGTCCTTTAGGGGCAATATTCTCTATTATTTCTAAGATTGGAATAGTTAAGATTAATAAGCCAAAAGCTGATTGTGGTAAATGTAGAGCTTGCACAATGAATTGTTCAATGGGTTTATCGCTCTATAAGGTAGATTGTGTCAAAGGTGGAGATTGTATAAATTGCTTAAAATGTACTGAAGTATGTTACAGAAATAATGCTAATGTAAATGTACTTGGAAGAGATTTAGATGCTAAGTTAACAGGATCAGTAGCTATGGCTGCATTTTTAGGTATATATGGACTTACTAACTTTGCCGGTAATGCAGTAACTAAATCTGGAATCACAGCTAAAAGTAGCGCAGTTTCAAGCAATTTAAATTCACAAACAGAATCTTCGCAAAAATATAAGGATGGAACATACACAGGCATTGGACAAGGATACAGAGGCGGACAAACTGAAATGTCAGTTACTATCTCTAATGGAAAAATAACCAAAATAGAAACTATATCTAATGAAGATACTCCAAAGTTTTATCAAAGAGCAGAAGGAACTATAACTAATAGTATAATTTCAAAACAATCAACATCAGTAGATACCGTTTCAGGAGCTACATTTAGTAGTAAAGGTATTATAAGTGCTGTTAAAAGTGCATTAGAACAAGCAGCTATTGGAGATTTAACAAATGGTATTTCAGATAATAGTAATGCAAATAAAACTGAAGCTGCACCAGAAAGTTCAAAATTGAATCATGAAACTACAAGTTCAAATACAGTTCAAAATAATGCAAGTGAATATAAGGACGGAACATATACAGGAAGTGGAACAGGCTATAGAGGAGGAACAACTAAGGTTTCTGTAACTGTGTCGGATGGGAAGATATCAAGTATACAAGCTATATCTAATCAAGATACTCCAAAGTTTTATCAAAGAGCAGAGGGAACTATAATTAAGAGCATAATTTCAAAACAATCAACATCAGTAGATACTGTATCTGGGGCAACTTATAGTTCAAAGGGTATCATGAGTGCGGTAACAAATGCTTTGAATGGAGCAAAATAATAAAATATACTTGACGTTTTAAACTTAATGGTATAACCTTTAAATTGTGAAAGAAAATTTTATAATTGAATAACTAGGGGAGCTAATATTTTGGCTGAGATTGGAAAGATTGATTTCCTAGACTCTTATAACCTGATTTGGATAATACCAGCGTAGGGAAGTATATTAATATTATTTGTGTAAGTATTGATATGATTTGTGCATGATTTATTGATGTATCCCTTGTGGATACATTTTTTTTATGCAAAAGAATTAACTTCTTTTAAGGTTAATTAATTTAAACGTCATTGCAAAGGTGATTTAGTAAAAAATTTATTTCACATTAATAAAGTAAGTTTATTGATTTTATTATTAAAGGAGTGATTTTTAATGAAAGAAAAGAGTAAAGCACAGAAGATAGCACTAAGTGGTGTATTAATCGGTATTTCTGTTATTTTCGGAACATTTTCAATACCGATTGGAGCCGCTAAAATATCTCCAATACAACATTTCGTAAATGTAGTTGGAGCAATAACACTTGGGCCAGTATATGCTCTTATGAATGCATTTGTAACATCTCTAATAAGAAATTTTATGGGAACAGGAAGTTTATTAGCCTTTCCAGGAAGCATGATAGGAGCATTACTTGCAGGAATTCTTTATAAAAAGTTTAGGAAGCCAGGTACTGCAGTAATTGGAGAAATAATTGGAACTGGAATATTAGGAGCATTATTAGCTTATCCAATAGCTACAATGGTATTAGGAAAACAAGTTGCAGTTTTTGTATATGTTGTTCCGTTTATATCAAGTTGTAGTGTTGGAGCGATTATAGCGTACTTTTTTATAAAAGTTCCTGTCATTAAAAAAATACTAGTAGATAATGAATTTCAAGTAGAGAGAGAAGAAACTAATAACATAGATAAGATTTGAATGAAATATTACATGTGAAAGGATGAGTTTATGTTTAGAGCATTAACTATTGCAGGATCAGATACTTGCGGAGGAGCAGGAATTCAAGCGGATTTAAAAGCTTTCTCAGCAAATGGAGTATATGGGATGAGTGTTATCACAGCGGTAACGGCTCAAAATACTATGGGGGTTTTTGGAATTCAAGATATAAATCCTGAAATGATTGAATCTCAGATAAATGTTATTTTTGAAGATATAAGAGTAGATGCTATAAAAATAGGAATGGTTTCTAAAATTGAATCTATAAAAGCTATATCAAAATCTTTGAGAAAAGTTGATAAACTACCGGTGATAGTTCTAGATCCAGTTATGATTTCTAAAAGTGGATTTAACCTGTTATCTAAGGATTCAAAAGATACTTTAGTTAAGGAATTATTTCCATTAGCAACATTAATAACTCCTAATTTACCAGAAGCAGAAGAAATTTTAGGGATGAAAATAGAAAACTTAGATGAAATGAAGGATGCGGCCTTGAAACTTAAAGAACTTGGTCCGAAGGCAGTTTTAGTTAAAGGGGGGCATTTAGAAGGGGAAGCAACAGACTTGTTATATGATGGAAAGAATTTTCTTATTCTAAAACAAGAAAGGATAAATACTACCCATACTCATGGAACAGGATGTACTTTATCTTCAACTATAGCAGCAAATTTAGCTAAGAATATGACAATAGAAGAAGCAGTTAGAAGTGGTAAAGAGTATATAACATGTGCAATCGAACATGGTTTTGAGCTTGGTAAAGGTGTAGGCCCTACTAATCATTTTTACGAGCTATATAAGAAAGCAGGAATGATTGAATAATTTTTGAAATTTTATTTACATGCATTTATCAGGCAGTATTAATTAATGCTATATAACTCAAGTTAAATTTTATAACTAATAAATTAAATAATAATGGTATGAGGAGAGGGAAAGAAATGAATTATAAAACACAAATGGAAGCAGCTAAAAAAGGTATAGTTACAAAGGAAATGAAAATAGTAGCGGAAAAAGAAAGAATTTCAGAAGAAAAATTAATGAAACTTGTTGCAGAAGGCAAAGTAGCTATACCGGCTAACATCAATCATAAATCACTTAGTCCTGAAGGGATTGGTGATGGATTAAGAACAAAGATAAATGTAAACTTAGGGATATCAGGAGATTCAGTTGATTATTGCAGAGAGATGGAAAAAGTAAAAATGGCAATTGATCTTGGTGCAGAAGCAATAATGGATTTAAGTAATTACGGGAAGACTCAAGAGTTCAGGGAAAAGCTTATAGAATATTCTCCAGCTATGATAGGAACTGTTCCTATGTATGATGCAATTGGATACCTTGAAAAAGATCTTTTAGATATAAAAGCAAAAGATTTCCTTGACGTAGTGTTAGCTCATGCTAAAGCTGGAGTTGATTTTGTTACTATTCATGCAGGAATAAATAAAAGAACAGTTTCACTATTTAAAGAAGATAAGAGAAGATTAAATATAGTATCAAGAGGAGGATCATTACTATTTGCTTGGATGGAGATGACAGGAAATGAGAATCCATTTTATGAATACTATGATGAATTACTTGATATACTAAGAGAATATGATGTAACAATAAGTCTTGGAGATGCTATGAGACCTGGCTGTATTGATGATTCAACAGATGCTGGACAAATTACAGAACTTATAGAGTTAGGATTATTAACAAGAAGAGCTTGGGAAAAAGATGTACAAGTTATGATAGAAGGACCAGGACATATGGCAATGAATGAGATCGCAGCTAATATGCAAATTGAAAAAAGGTTATGCCATGGGGCACCTTTCTATGTACTAGGCCCTCTTGTTACAGATATTGCACCTGGGTATGATCATATAACTTCAGCTATTGGTGGCGCTATTGCAGCAACACATGGAGCTAATTTCCTTTGCTATGTAACACCAGCTGAGCATTTAAGACTTCCTGATTTATCCGATGTTAGAGAAGGAATTATTGCATCCAAAATTGCAGCTCATGCAGCAGACATTGCTAATGGACTTCCAGGGGCTAGAGATAGAGATAATGCAATGGCAGATGCTCGTCAAAAACTTGATTGGGAAGAGATGTTCAAGATTGCTATTGATGGGAAAAAGGCTAGAGAATATTTTGAAAGTGTGCCACCAGAAGATATGCATAGCTGTTCTATGTGCGGGAAAATGTGTGCTGTGAGAACAACTAACAGAATTTTAAATGGCGATAAAGTGGAGCTTCTCGACCAGAAATAAGATTTATATGAGGTATAATTATATATGTTGCAGTTGAATTTCTATAGTATTATTTTTATTGAGTACTTAGTTTACTAGAATTTTAAATGCAAGTTCATAATTGCAACATAGATATCAAGCAAAAGAAACTTGAAAAATTTTTACTTTTGAGAGGAGGTATTTTAGTGAGGATTATTAAAAGAATGAATTCTCACTAAAAGATATTTATGAGTAATGAAATATCAATTAAAATAGGAAGTTTATTAAATGAAGTTAGGAATAAGAAACCACTTGTGCATAATATAACAAATTATGTTACAGTTAATGATTGTGCGAATATTTTACTTGCAATAGGTGCATCACCAATTATGGCTGATGATATAAAAGAAGCAGCAGATATTACTAAGATTTCATCTGCCCTTGTAATAAATATTGGAACATTAAATGAGCGAACTATTGAATCTATGATTGCATCTGGTAAGAAAGCAAATGAATTAAATATTCCAGTCGTTTTTGACCCAGTTGGAGCAGGAGCATCAGATTTTAGAAATTCAACAACAAAGAGATTATTAGAAGAAGTGAAAATAAGTGTTTTACGTGGAAATATGTCTGAGATTAAATTTATAAGCGGATTGGGCTCTACAACTAAGGGAGTTGATGCCTCAGAAAATGATGCAAGAACAGGAAATGATGAGGGAATAGATGTAGCTAAAAACTTAGCTAAAAAACTTCAGTGTACTGTAGCCATTACAGGTGCAACAGATATTATATCTGATGGAGAAAGAGTAGTTATACTTGAAAATGGAACTAAGATGTTATCTAACGTCACAGGAACAGGCTGCATGACAACTGCATTAATTGGAGCGTTTTGTGGGGCAGGTTCAGATTATTTTATAGGAGCAGTTTCTGGTATCATTTCAATGGGAATATCGGGTGAAATTGCTTTGGATAAAGCAGGGAAGATTGGAACAGGAAGTTTTCATATTGCAATTATAGATGCCATAAGCAATTTGACTTCTAATATCATTGAAAAGATGAATAAGATAAAGGAAATATAATAAACAATGTTTGCGTGTATATCATTAAAATAAAATACACGCATTAATGTGTGAACTTATCTAAAATATAATATGAAGGAGAGAGGAGTTTCATGAAACCTAAAATAGATTATAGTATCTACCTTGTAACAGATAGAGATTTAATGAGTACAGAAACTTTAGAAGAAGCTGTGGAAAAAGCTATAATTGGAGGATGTACATTAATTCAATTAAGAGAAAAAGATTGTTCATCACTCGACTTCTATAATACAGCTGTGAGAGTTAAAGAAATTACAGATAAACACAATATTCCATTAATAATAAATGATAGAGTGGATATTGCACTAGCAGTAGATGCGGCTGGAGTACATGTTGGACAAAGTGATATTCCTGCAGCAATTGTAAGAAAAGTCATAGGAGATGATAAAATCCTTGGAGTTTCAACACGGTCTGTAAATGAAGCTCTTGAAGCAGAAAAAAATGGAGCTGATTATTTAGGAGTTGGTGCGATGTATTCAACTGGTACTAAAAAAGACGCAGATTCAACTAGTATGGATGAATTAAGAAAAATTAGAGAAAATGTATCTATACCTATAGTTGTAATAGGTGGAATAAATAAGGATAGAGTTAAGGATTTCGAAGGAATAGGAATTGATGGACTTGCAATAGTTTCTGCTATTATAGCTAAGAAAGATATTACTGCAGCCGCTAGAGAATTAAAAAATGAATTTATTAAAATCTAACTATTAAATATATAGTATTTTAAAGGCACTGTTTACTGGAATTTCTGGTATGGTGCTTTTATTTTATTCTTATTTAGATTAAGTATAGAATATATTTTGCAGAATATTGTCACATAGTATGTTTTGACAAATTATAGTAAAAAAATTAAACTTAAGATAGCATAAAGATTATAGTAGAATAGCAAGTTTAATGGAGTTTAATGGCGATTAAAGTAATACTTCATATAATCTCCATATAGAGCTTGAAAGTAAGGATGTGCTTTGCTACGAAATTTGGGAAATATATCAATAGAAGGTTAGGACTATCAATTTTGATAACGTCAGTAGTATTTATATTGGGATTAGTATATATAGAAAATCACAAAAACATAAGATCTAATGATATTGTCAGAAAAGAAAAAGAAAAATACGTGGAAAGAGAACGAGTATCGAAGAGCATAACTACAGTAGAAACAAATGATGATAGAATTTTGACACAAATAGCTAGAAAAAAATTAATAGTAAATAGCTATTATAATATTGATGCTGCTTCAAATAGTAAAGAGGGTGATCTTAGAGGCGTTGTAAAAGAAAAGTGGAGGCATATTAAGCCTAAGAAAGAATATACAATAGGCGTTTTGCTACCTCATTTTGAAGATCAATATTGGGTCTCAGCGAATTATGGAATAATAAATTATGCAAAGGAATTAGGAGTGAAGGTAAAGTTATACGCAGTTGGGGGATATATAGAGTTTGGAAATCAAAAAGAGGAGCTAATGGATTTAGCAGAGGATGATAAAATTGATGGAATAGTGTTTGCTGCATTAGATAATAAAAAATTTAATTCAGATGTAGAGAGCATTGTTCATAATAATAAGCCTATTGTTGCACTAGTAAATGATATTAATACTCCTGATATTAGCGCAAAAGCAATAGTTTCCTATTATGATATGGGATATAAAGCAGGAGAGTATTTAGTTGAAGATTCAGCGGGGAAAGATATAAAAATTGCATTTTTTCCTGGGCCAAAAGAATCAGGATGGGCAGCAGATACATTAAATGGTTTTAAAGATGCAGTTTCAAGGTTAAAGAAAAATGATCAAAAGATAGATATTAGCAATCCTTTTTATGGAGACACTAGACCTGATGTGCAGCGATTACATATAACAAGTGTTTTAGAAAATAATGATGATTATGATTATTTAGTTGGTTGTGCTCCAGCAGTGATTGAAGCCGAAAAATTTATTGCCGAACATAAGGAAAAATTTAAAAATATAAGAATTGTATCAACATACATGACAAGTGATGTTTTTAATTTAATAGAAAAGGGAGCTGTCTTAGCTTCTCCATCAGATCAAACTATTCAACAATGTAGAATAGCACTAGATATGATTGTAAGAATTTTAAATGGAGAAAAGGCAGGAGTAGATTTCCCATTCCAAAGTGGTCCGTGTGTGCCTATAATTTCAAGGAATAATATTTCACAATTTAAGTATGAAGACCTATTTGGAAGTAAAGAGTATATTCCAGTATTAAATCATATGGATAAATAAGGGTTAAGTTATGAGCATAAAAAAGAAATTTAGGAATATGAAGATTAAGCGTAGATTTACAATTTCAACATTAACAGTAGTTATAATTACCATGTTAATATTTGAAATAATAAGAATAATAATACTAGTTGTAGGAATAAATAGGGATTCATTTCAGAAAGTCGAAACAATAACTAGGTTAGCGGCACTAAGTTATCAAGATCCAATTTGGAATTTAAATATTGTAGGAATTAAAGAAATTAGTGATGCATTACTTGAGGATGAGGAAATTGGTTACATTCAAGTTAAAGCTAAAGGTAATGGAGAAATATATAATAAGTATAAAAAGGATGATATATATTCTGAGAAAAATTTGATTATAAGGAAAGTTAATGTTTTAAAAGATGAAATACCAATAGGTGAGGTCACTATAGGTCTTACAAGGTATTATAAATCAAAAGTTATTGAAAATTACATAATTGCAACAATCATAAGGATTTTGGTAATGGTTTTACTTCTTTGGTTAGCAATAAGTATTGTTTCTCGTATTGTTACCAAGTCTATATATGAGTTGAGCGTAGGAACTGATGAGATATCAAATGGAAACTTGACTCACAGATTACTTATTAATTCAAGAGATGAAATAGGGGAATTGGCTATTAAATTTAATAATATGGCTCAAAATTTATATAATATGATTCAGCAGAGGAATGAAGCAATAAATGAACTCAAATCTTCAGAAGAGAAATTCAATAAGGCATTTAATTATAGCGCCGATGTAATTGCCATTGTAAGGCTTAGCGATAAACTATACATTGAAATAAATCAAGCGTTTTTACGCACTTTTAAATATAAACGTGAAGATATAATTGGTCATCATTCTGATGAGTTTAACTTGTGGGAAAATGAAGAACATCATTTGAAGGTGATTCAAATATTAGATAGTGGAGGCATGTTGCGTAATGAAGAGATAACTTGGAATACTAAATATGGAGAAGTTAGGGTTGGATTATTTTCAACGGAAATAATCGAAATTGACTGCGTAGAGTGCATAATATTTGTTTGGAATGATATCACAGAACGTAAAAAAATTAGCGAAGAGTTGAAACGCGTTAATGATGAACTCGAAGATAAAGTTAATGAAAGAACAAAACAACTTATGCAGACTCTTGCTGAATTAGAAGAACAACATAATAAGCTCAAATCAGCTCAAACAAAATTGATTCAGTCAGAAAAGATGGCTAGTCTTGGCACTTTAGTAGCAGGGGTAGCACATGAAATTAATAATCCCATTAATTATATATATTTAAGTTCAAAAGTTCTGGATATGGATTTATACAATTTTAAAGAGGAACTTATGGAATTATTGGATAATGCGGATGATTATGTGTTAAATTTTTTTGAACAATATTTCAACAAATTTTCTAAATCAATAATTAATATTCTAGATGGATCTAATCAAGTAACAACTATAGTTAACGATTTAAAATTATTCTCTAGGCTTGATGAGGCAATTAAAAAGGAGATAGATGTTTCAGAAGCTTTGGAAACAACAATAAGGTTAGTTAAAACTCAATATACTAAACAAATTAAATTTATTAAGAACTTTCAAACTAATAAGAAGATAGTGTGCTATCCTTCACAATTAAATCAGGTATTTTTAAATATAATTGTAAATGCGTGTCATGCTATAGTTGAGAAGCAAAATGACTTAGTATATGAGAATAATGGATTAATAGTAATAAGCATTTTTGACAATAACAAAGAAATTATAATCGAATTTTGTGATAATGGGTGTGGTATGACTAAAGATACAATATCAAGAATATTTGAACCATTTTTTACAACTAAACCAATGGGACAAGGAACAGGGTTAGGTATGTCTATATCATATGGTATTATTGAAAAACACAATGGAAGTATTGATGTGGAATCTAAGGTGGGGGAAGGTTCAACTATAACTATTCATATTCCTTACTAAAGATATTAATAATAAAATCAATAAGGCACCATAATCTAAGATCATATTTTAATTTCAGTAAGGAGAAGATAAATGAAATTTGTTATAAATAAGGACAAGCTTAGAGAACTTAATAAAACAGATGGTAATAAAGATAAAAAATATACAATACTATTAATTGATGATGAACTAGCAAATCTTGAGGCTTTAACAAGACTCTTAGAAGAAGAGTATGATGTAATTAAAGCAGAAAATGGGTTTGAAGCGTTAAATATACTTAAAGATGAATCATGTTCTAAAAAAATCAATTTGATTATCTCAGATCAGCGCATGCCAGGAATGACAGGGGTTGAATTATTAAAGCAAACAATATCTATTGTTCCAAATGCAATTCGTATTATTTTAACTGGATTCATGGATGTGAAAGATATTATTGATTCAATTAATGAAGGGCATATTTATAAATTTCTTTTAAAACCATTAGAGGCAGATGAGTTGTTGATTTCTGTAAAAAGGGCCTTGGAGACATATGAATTGAAAATGAAAAATATTAAGCTTATAGACGAGTTAAAGCAAACAAATAAAAAATTAAAGAAGAGTGAAGTTTACTTAAGCACTATTTTTAATTCGGTAAGTGATGCAATATTGATTCATGATTTTAATGGGATTATAGTTAACGTTAATGATACTGCTAATAGGCTATATGGGTATCTATCTGATGAACTAATTGGTATGAGTATAAAAGATATTATTTCAAAAAATTCACCGTACATATATGATGATATACTCAAATTGATTAATGATAGAAAGAAAAATAAAATCAATACTCCAGTAACACTTGAAGCTATTTCAATAGATAAAAATCATAAAGAGTTTTGGGTTGAGAGTAATAGTCGTGCAATAATATTTAATGAGCAGAAGGTTATTATTGCAACTGTAAGAGACATAACTGAAAGAAAAAATACTGAATTAAAATCAAAAGAAGAGGCTTTAGAATTAGAGAAATTAAGAACTGAATTTTTTGCTAATATTTCTCACGAATTGAGAACACCACTTAATATAATACTAGGTGTGATACAAATTCTAAAAAGAGATCTTTTAGATAAAGAAAAACCGATTGACAAAGGAAAAATAATTAATAATATAGATATTGAAAGACAAAATTGTTTCAGGCTACTTCGTTTAATAAATAATTTAATTGATTCAACTAAATTAGATGCAGGACATTTTCAGATTGATATGATTAATTGTAACATTGTCAGTGTCATAGAAGAAATTACTCTGTCAGTAGCTAGTTATATAAGTAATAACAATATAAACCTTATATTTGATACGGATGTTGAAGAAAAAATTATTGCTTGTGATCATGATAAGATTGAAAGAATTATGTTAAACTTACTCTCTAATTGCATAAAGTTTACAGACGATAATGGAAGTATATTTGTAAACATATTTGATGGAGAAGAATATATAACCTTGTCTGTAGAAGATACAGGCATAGGAATCCCAGAAGAAAAAGTTGATATTATTTTTGATAGATTTAGGCAGGTGGATAAATCTTTTACAAGAAATTATGAAGGCAGTGGAATTGGATTGTCCCTTGTAAAGTCTCTCGTAGAGATGCATGATGGCACGATATCGGTGGAAAGTAAATATGGGGTAGGAACCAAATTTACGATTAAGCTTCCGGTAAAGGTATTAAATAAAAGCAAAGAAAAAGTTGATATAAGTAATAATATAATCAATACTCGTGTAGAAAAAATAAATATTGAATTTTCAGATATATATAAACAACATTTGTAGAGGAATAAGTAAAATAGTATGTGAGTATGCTTGGAATTTATAAATGTATACTAAAATTAACGAAACAAGCAATATCTTATATGTTTTTATGAAAATATGTAAGAATTTATATATAATATATATGACAAAATACATTAGTATAAAGATGTTAAAGGTATTATTAATTGTTTGTTATACAAAAAAGGTGTATAATGTTCTAATTTGGACGAAATATATCTAGGGAGGGATTTTTACATGGAGATATTAGAATTAAAAAAAAATTTATACTGGACAGGAGTATTAGATGCTAATTTAAGGGTATTTGATATTATCATGGAAACAGAATTTGGAACTTCTTATAATTCTTATTTACTTAAAACAAGTGAAAAAACAGTATTATTTGAAACTGCAAAGGCTAAGTTCTTAGATGGATATTTAAAGGCACTAAATAAGTTAGTTGATATTAAGGATATTGACTATATTGTAGTAAACCATACTGAGCCAGATCATGCAGGAAGTATAGAAAAACTTATTGAAATAAACCCTAATATTAAGATTATTGGAAGCCAAGTTGCTATAGGATTCTTGAAGAATATTGTTAACAGAGAATTTAATGGAATAATAGTTAAAGAAAATGAAACTTTAAGCTTGGGTGACAAAACTTTACGTTTTATGTCAGTACCAAATTTACATTGGCCTGATACGATGTATACTTATATTGAAGAAGATAAGACATTAGTTACTTGTGATTCATTTGGTTCTCATTATAGTTTTGATGGAATTCTACTAAGTAAGGTTACAGATAATGAAGGATATTTAAGAGCTCTTAAATATTATTTTGATTGCATTATTGGACCTTTTAAGAATCCATTCATGGTTAAAGCATTAGATAGGATTAAAGATTTAGAAATTGATATGATTTGTACAGGGCATGGTCCAGTTCTTGATTGTAGAATAGATGAAATTATGGATTACTATAGGAAATGGTCTAATGTTACTAACCCAAATCCAAGAAAGACTGTTATAATCCCTTATGTAAGCGCTTATGGATATACAAGAGAATTAGCGCATAAAATAGCTGAGGGAATTGAAGCTAGTGGTGATATTGACGTTAGAACTTATGATATGGAAACAGCAGATCAAGCAAAGGTACTTGAAGAACTTGAATTTGCAGATGGGATTCTTTTCGGATCTCCAACAATAGTAGGTGAGGCTCTAAAGCCGATATGGGATTTAACTACTTCAATCTTTGCAAGAACTCATGGGAATAAGCTAGCAAGTGCTTTTGGAAGTTATGGATGGAGTGGGGAAGCTGTTCCTCATATTATAGAAAGACTAAAGCAACTTAGAATGAAGGTTGTTGATGAGGGATTCCGTGTTAAATTCAAACCAAGTGAGAGTGAGTTAAGTGATGCTTATGATTATGGTTATAATTTTGGATTCCTGCTTTTAAATAAAGAAAATCTAAATAAAAATTAATATGTAATTGTTATTTTATTAGGACTTATTGTAATAAGTCCTAATTTTAGTTATCATATTTTAAAAATGACAAGTTAAAGAATGAGTTTTGACTTTGTTTAGAAAAGAGTACTAAGGAAAAGGTATGAGTAATTATGATTCTTAGAAAAGGAGATTAAATAATGAGCATAGGATATGCGTGTTTAACAATAGGAGTTCCAGATACTAATTTAAAAAGCTGCACAGCGAAGAGTTTAACTGAAGAAAAGTTATTGGAAATAATATCGTATAATTTGAAATCTCTTAAAAATATAATTGAATATAATATAAAGAATAATATAAAGCTTTTTAGGATTAGTTCAGACTTAATACCATTCGGATCCAGTCATCTGAACCAATTATCATGGTGGAATATATTTTCGCAAGAATTTGCGGAAATAGGTAGAAAGATCATGGATAATGATATAAGGGTATCTATGCATCCAGGGCAATATACAGTACTTAATTCTCCTAATGATGATGTTGTAAAGAGAGCTATTGAAGATTTAAATTATCATGTTAAAGTTTTGGATAACTTTGGAGTTGGAGCAAATCATAAAATTATATTGCATATCGGTGGGGTTTATAATGATAAAGAGCAGGCCATAAACAGATTTACAGACAATTATAAACGATTAAATGATCAAGTAAAAGAAAGACTTGTTATTGAAAATGATGATAAATCATACAATATAAATGATGTTCTTAAAGTAGGAAGTGAATTAGATATTCCAGTTATTTTTGATAATTTCCATAATGAAATAAATTGTTATGATAGAGAAAAAAGCGATTCATATTGGATAAGTGAGTGCAATAAAACATGGAAAGAGAAAGATGGAAGGCAGAAAATACATTATTCTCAGCAAGACCCTTTGAAAAAGGCAGGTTCTCATTCAAATACGATAAAAATTAGTAAGTTTATAGAGTTCTATGAAAGTGTAAAAGGGCAAAATATAGATATAATGCTTGAAGTTAAGGATAAAAATCTTTCAGCTGTAAAGTGTATAAATTCTATGGCTGAAAATAGCAAAATAAAAAAACTTGAGGAAGAATGGGGAAGATATAAATACAAAGTTTTAGAGAATTCTCCTTCAAATTACTTAGAAATAAGGAAGTTACTTAAAGATAAAACTCAGTATCCAGCAGCTGAGTTTTATAATTACATTGAAGATGCTATGGAAGAGGAAATAACAATTGGTAACTCAATAAATACTGCATTACATGTATGGGGATATTTTAAGAATTTAGCAGATGATAAAGAGAAACTGAACTTTTTAAAAAGCATTGAAGATTATAAAAATGGCAAAGTTTCAATAAAATTAATAAAAAATAAATTATTTAAGATGGCTGTAAAATATAATGAATCATACCTTTTAAACTCTTATTATTTCCTATAAAAAAGATTTATTAATTGTGAATTATAATAATTTTCTAGTATTTTATACAGTTTTACTATAAAAAAAGGTATAATATTTTCATATAGATGAAAGTTATAGGGAGGAATTTTATATGGAAATATTAGAATTAAAAAAGAATTTTTATTGGACAGGAGTTTTAGATCCTAATCTAAAAGTATTCGATATAGTTATGGAGACAGAGTTTGGAACATCTTATAATTCCTACTTACTTAAAACAGGTGAAAAAACTGTATTATTTGAAACTGCCAAAGCTAAATTTTGGGATGGGTATTTAAGTGCATTAAATAAATTAGTTGATATTAATGATATTGATTATATTGTAGTAAATCATACAGAACCTGATCACGCGGGGAGTATAGAAAAACTTATTGAAATAAATCCTAATATTAAAATAGTTGGGACACAAGTTGCTATAGGATTTCTAAAGAATATTGTAAATCGTGATTTTTATAGCATAACAGTAAAGGAAAATGATACTTTAGAATTGGGAAATAAAACATTACGTTTTATGTTTTTGCCTAATTTACATTGGCCAGATACAATGTATACATATATTGAAGAGGATAAAACCCTGATAACTTGTGACTCGTTTGGGTCTCACTATAGTTTTGATGAAATACTATTGAGTAAGGTTAAAGATAATGAGGGCTACCTAAGAGCTACTAAATATTACTTTGATTGTATTATTGGGCCTTTTAAGACGCCATATATGGTTAAAGCATTGGATAGAATTAAAGATTTAGATATTGATATGATATGTACGGGGCATGGTCCAGTTATAGATTGTAGAATTGACGAAATCATGGAACTTTATAAAGAATGGTGTACTGTAGTTAATCCTAACCCAAGAAAAACTGTAATTATACCTTATGTTAGTGCGTATGGATATACTAAGGAGCTAGCTGGTAAAATATCAGAAGGTATTAAAGATAGCGGAGATATAGATGTAAGATCATACGATTTAGTAGAAGATGATAAGGAAAAAGTAATTGAGGAATTAGGATTTGCTGATGGTATTTTATTTGGAACACCTACTATAGTTGGTGAGGCTTTAGAGCCAATTTGGGATTTAACTATAAAGATGTTTGCTAGAACACACGGGGGAAAACTTGCTAGTGCTTTTGGAAGTTATGGATGGAGTGGTGAAGGAGTTCCACACATTATAGAAAGATTGAAACAACTTAGGATGAAGGTTGTAGATGATGGGTTCAGAATTAAATTTAAGCCTAGTGATAGTGAATTAAGTGAGGCTTATGACTACGGGTATAATTTTGGATGTATACTTCAAAATAAAGAGAATCCAAAGAAAAAGTCAGCCAAAAGGACATTAGTAAAATGTTTAGTATGTGGAGAGATATTTGATTCAAGTCTTGAAATATGTCCAGTTTGTGGTGTAGGAAAGGAAAACTTCGTACCGGTTGAAATAGATGATAGCAATTATAAAAATAATACAAATGATATTTATCTAATTCTTGGAAATGGAGCGGCAGGTATAAGCGCTGCAACGGCCATAAGAGAAAGAAATGAAACTTGTTCTATAGTATTAGTTTCTAATGAAAATGTGCTAGGTTATAATCGTCCAATGCTTACAAAGTCAATGATAGCTAGATTTAATTCAAAACAAATTGCAGTTCATGATGAAGCTTGGTATAAAGAAAATAATATTACAAATGTTCTTGATAGAGAATTAATTGAAATAAATACTAAAGATAAAGAGGCAGTGTTTAAAGATGGAATTAAATTAAAGTATGATAAATGTATATATGCTTTAGGAGCTGAATGCTTTGTTCCACCAATTTCAGGAAAAGATAAGAAGGAAGTTATAGCAATTCGTAGAATTTCCGATACAGATAAAATTACAGAATTATTGCCAAAGGTAAAGAATGCAGTTGTAATAGGTGGAGGAGTTCTCGGACTTGAGGCTGCATGGGAATTAACAAAAGCAAAATGCAAAGTTACAGTATTAGAGCTTGCTGATAAATTAATGGGACGTCAATTAGATTATGAAGGCGGAAAATTCCTTGAAGAAATAATTAAAGGTCAAGGAATTGATGTGAGATTAGGCGTAAAAATTGATGAAATAGAGGGTGAAGATTCAGTTACTGGAGTTAGAATTAATGGAGGAGAAGTTATTGCAGCTGATTTAGTTGTTATATCTTGTGGTATTGTACCTAATTCTAAAATAGCTCAGGAAGCAGGAATTAATGTTAATAGAGCAGTAATAGTAAATGAAAAAATGGAGACTAATATTTCTGATATTTATGCATGTGGAGATTGTGCAGAATATAATGGGATAAATTATGGAATATGGTCACAAGCTCTAGAAATGGGAAAAGTAGCAGGGGCTAATGCAGCGGGAGACTCATTAACTTATGAAACAGTAGATGCAGCATTAACATTTAATGGGGCTAATACTTCATTATATGCAATTGGTGACAACGGTAAAAATCCAGAAATTCAATATAAAACAGTTGAATTTAAAGATCCAGTTAAGAAGACATATACAAAATATTATTTTGCAAACAATCGTTTATGTGGAGCTATTTTAATTGGAGATACTAGCAACTTGGCTAAAGTAACTCAAGATGTAAAAGAAAGTAGATTATTTAAAGATATGTTTAAATAGATCATAAGCTAAATGTATAAAGAGTACCTGTAATTACAAAAAGTTGCAGGTGTTTTTTATTGGTATAAAGAATACCACCGGTTAGACCGGTGGTTCCGGAAAGCTTCTAGCTATGCGTAGAAAAAACTAACTTTGTAAATAGAATAAATTCATT
Organism: Candidatus Clostridium helianthi; assembly: GCF_045310795.1. NCBI lineage: Bacteria > Bacillati > Bacillota > Clostridia > Eubacteriales > Clostridiaceae > Clostridium > Candidatus Clostridium helianthi. The sequence continues at coordinate 8,495 of NZ_JBJIAB010000034.1, read as the reverse complement.
TGAGAAGCTTAGAGTATTAAAATGAACAAACTTGTAAGTTAAATGCTTCAACGTGCGAGTAGCACGGCCAGTAGCAAAGTCTTACAGGCGCAGAGCAAGCCACCCGTTTTCACGGGTGGTCCTGACTATTATAATATTTTGGGGTTGGATAAATTTAATTTAAAGGAGTTATAATAAATAGAAATATTTATAAATTAAATAAGTCATTGAATTTAAATTAAGTAGTGGATGGTGAAGTGAAAGATGAAGAGCGATACAAAGGAAATCATTTTGTTTGGAGTGCTTGGAGGTGTTATTTCTACCTCACAGATTATATTGAGTTTTATACCTAATATTGAAATTGTAAGCTTACTTATAATATTATTTTCGCTAATTTTTAAAGGAAAAGCTTTATATATTGTTTATACTTTTGTTTTTATCATGAGAATAATTTATGGATTTGGGGTTTGGTGGCTTGGATATGTAATATTATGGCCACTATTATGCATTACAACAGTTACTTTTAGAAAATTTATTGAAGGGAGATATTTTAAATTATCACTTTATTCTGGAATTTTTGGAGTACTGTTTGTTTTTTTTATGCTATTCCTTATGAAATTTTTGGAGGTTTGAATGCTGGTGTTACTACTGGATCTCAGGGGTTAAATTTGATATTATACATGGAATTAGCAACTATTTTATCATGAAGGCTTTTGGAGAAAGAATATTTGACATGCTGAGCAAACTGAATTTATCATATATATCCTTCATAGAATAACAAATTTATACTAGTAATATACACAAAACAAATTAATTTTACTTGTTAATATTATGTGCAATTAAATAATGCTTTATTAATATAAAAATATTATAGTAATAGCAAAGAGATATATAAATTACTATAAGTTAGAATTTAGAATTGAGAAATTAAAATGAAGTTGAGAGGTGTTTATATGAAATTTAGAAAAATAAATTCAGATTATGTAATAAAAATGGAAAAGGGTGACGACTTAGTAAAAGAAATTGCAAAGTTGTGTAAAAGTGAAAATATAAAAGGTGGATATTTCACAGGCATTGGTGCTCTTTCTAATGTTAAATTAGGGTGGTTTAATCCAGTAGAAAAAGTGTATCAGACTAAAGATTTTGATCAATACTTCGAAATAACAAGCCTAGTAGGTAACGTTGGAAGATTGCCTAATGGTGATCCACTTGTTCATAATCACGTAACACTATCTGACTCAAACTTTAGTGTTACAGCGGGTCATTTATTTGAGGGGAAAGTGTCCTTAGCAGTGGAAATATTTCTTAGAGATTTAGGAGAAGAATTAGAAAAGGCTCAAGATCCAGAACTTCACTTAAACTTTTTAAAGTTGTAAAATTAAATATATTATTGTGTTTATAATAGGAAGTGCTTTGCACTTCCTATTAATTTTAAACAGAACTTTTATTTTTCACATGCTAAATAGATCACAATGGATAGTTTAAAGCTTTTATATCATAACAGCCTAGTATTAGCTAAAGTGATTGCTGTAATTATATTTATGAATTGGAACTTTTACATAGAGGATAGTATACTAAAATCAGGAGTTAGATGCAGGCCAATCTAATGGTTTTCACCAGCTAATAAATTATTTAATATTATAAAAAGCAATTGAGGAGGAGAAAATATTATGACAAAAACAGGAAGTCCTATTGTTACAGATATGAAAGTAATACCTGTAGCAGGATATGATAGTATGTCAATGACTTTAAGTGGTGCACATGCTCCATTTTTTACAAGAAATCTTGTAATTCTAACGGATAATGCAGGTCACACTGGAATTGGAGAAATCCATGGTGGAAATTATACATGCTCAGCATTGGAAAGTTGTAAACCTTTAGTTGTAGGTAAGGAAGTAGGCGCATATCGCTCTATTTTGAATAGTATTCATAAAGCAGCAAGTGGTGCTCCAAGAGCAGAAGGCGATGATGGAGAAGGAATTCAAACTTTAGATATAAGTAAGCTGAAGTTTGTTGTTAAATCTGAATGGGCAATTGAATGTGCATTGTTAGATTTACTTGGCCAGTATCTTGGTTTGCCTATGTGTGAATTATTAGGTGAAGGAAAACAAAGAGATAAGATTGAAACGTTAGGATATCTTTTCTATGTATCAGATAAAGAAAAAGCAAAAAATTTGCCATACTTAGATGAAAGTAATAGTACAGATCCTTGGTTTAGAATGCGTAGAAATGAAATGCTTACAGCTGATAAAATTGTAGAGCAGGCTGTAGCATTACAAGAAAAATACGGATTCAAAAACTTTAAGTTAAAAGGTGGAGTTTTAGAAGGTACTAAGGAAATGGATGCAATTAGGGCACTTAAAAAGCAATTTCCTAATGGAAGAATTAATATTGACCCTAACGGTGCATGGAGCCTTAATGAAGCTGTTAATTTGTGTAAGGGCATGAAGGATATTCTTACTTATGTTGAAGATCCTTGTGGACCTGAAAGTGGATATAGCAGTCGTGAAATTATGTGTGAGTTTAAGAATGCAACAAACCTTCCAGTAGCAACAAATATGATTGCAACTGACTGGAGACAATTCTATCATGCAGCATCACTTAAATCTGTTGATATTGTATTAGCTGATCCTCATTTCTGGGGCATGAATGGAAGTGTTAGAATGGCACAAATTTTAAATGATTGGGGACTTACTTGGGGTTCTCATTCAAATAATCACTTTGACATTACATTAACTGTATTTGCTCATGTTGCAGCAGCAGCTCCTGGAAAACCAACGGCTCTTGATACACATTGGATTTGGCAAGATGGACAAAATTTATGTGAAAATACACCACAGATTAAAGATGGATATCTTGAAGTACCAAAGGGATCAGGGCTTGGAATTAAATTAAATATGGAAAAAGTTATGGCTGCTAATGAACTTTATAACAAGCTTGATAATCATGATAGAGATGATGCGATGGCTATGCAGTATTTAATTACTGATTGGAAATTTGATCCTAAGAAGCCAGCGTTAGTTAGATAATTTTAAAAGTAGAATTAAATAAAATTGTATAAACGAGGATTTTTTATAATTAAAATTTGAAATGATTAAATACAATATATGTATCTTATAACTATAGATTATAAACTGATTCAATCGTAAAGATAATTTGATTATGAAATTTCCTCAAACAATAAAATATAAAAATAGTATTTATAAAAAAATAGATTATAATAAAAAGTTATTTTAAAGATATATTTTTTGAAAAGGTTTTAAAAAAGGTATATTAAATTTATAACAAGTATCAGGAGGAAAAAATGACATATACAGCTTTTATAGGTTTTGCAATGATGATAATTATTACATATCTTTTATTAAAAAAGAAAGTTAGCACATTATTAGCGTTTGGTGTTATACCTATTATTGGAGCAATCTTAATAGGTTCATCTCTAAATGATATAGCGAAATATGTTTCTAAAGGTTTAGATATGACGCTTTCACTTACAATGATCATGTTATTTTCACTGCCATATTTTAAATTGATGGATGATGCTGGTCTTTTTAATACAATAGTTAAATGGCTTTTAAATCATACCAAATTACATCCTATAAGTCTTGCTATCATAACAGTTTTAATTCCATCAATAATAGAAATAGATGGTTCAGTTATTTCAGCATATGTAATTACTATACCACTATTACTTCCATTATATAAAAAGTTAAAAATGGATCCTAAGGTATTGTTGTTTCTATGTTCAGCAGGAATGTGTTTTGATTATATTATACCATGGAATGCAAGAACCTTAAGAGGAGCAAGTTTATTAAAATCTATAGATAATGCACCAAATTTTATTTTTGCAAAATTAATTCCAATACAAATTGCTTATCTTGTAATTCTCATAATACTCGCTATTGTGTTAGCAAAGATTCAAATGAAAAAAGGAGCAGGAATTGTAGCGGGAGAATTAGATAATAGTGAATTAGAAGAAACTTTTAAAGAAACTGAATTATCACGTCCTAAGATGTTTTTCCCAAATCTTATATTAACAATATTAGTTGTTGTCGGATTAATAGTAGTGAAAGTTCCAAATTACTTTATGTTTGCATTAGGATTAGTGCTTGCACTTACAATAAATTATCGTGATTTGAAATTACAGAATAAATTATTAAGTAAATATGCAGCAGAATTATATCCAACTGCTCCAGCGGTATTATTATCAGGTGTAGTTGTTGGTGTCTTACAAGAAAGTGGAATGATGGATCAAATGGTCAATGTACTAGTTAATATTATTCCTAATGGGCTTGGAGCTTGGGTATATATAATAATAGCTCTTATAGGTACACCACTTATGTTTATATTTACAAATGATACTTGGTATTATGCTTTAATTCCAATTATTGCTGGAATATGTGGTAAATTTGGAGTACCAACTGAATTTGTTGTACTTGCACTAATGATGAATATTGGAGCTATGGTATCACCTGTTGCACAGCCACAAATTTATTTAGCATGTGACTTAGCAGATCATACTGAATTGGCGGATTATGTAAAGTTTGCATTTCCACTATTCTGGATACTAACTATTATTTGGGTAGTATTAGGTATGGCTCTTCGTATTTTCTTATAAAAAGCATATATAAGATAATTAGTATTTTTATGAGTTTAATATGTCTTAATCAAAAAGAAGATTCAAATTAATGAATCTTCTTTTTGTCCAATAAAGTGTTAGGCGTTATAGGATGTTGATTATTTGAATATTATTCCGCTGGAAAATGATAATTTTTAACATGATTAATAAGTATTTTTTCCACATCATTTAATACAAGGTTTGCTCTATATGCAAGAATATTGTAGCGATATAATTTTGGAGAAAAGAAAAAATATGTGATATTTTTATTGGGCTTGGTAAAGGATTCAGGAACAAAGGCAACACCAACTCCATTTGAAACCATTTCTATGACAGCTGCCATACTATTTAATTCACAAACAGTATCTGGGGAAAAATTACTTATTTTAAAAATGTCATCAGCAATATTGCGAATTGTGGAATCCTTTTTTGATAAGATAAAACTATCATTTTTGAATATTTTCTCTAATTCTGATGTTACGATTTGTTTCGATTCATTTTTATGAATTAGACAATAATTATGAGTATTTGGCACTGCAAAAACAACCTCTTCTTCACGTAGCACTTCATATTTCACTAGAATGTCGTTTAATGTATTAACTGACATAATCGCAAAATCTATTTTACCTAAATTTATGTCCTTTTTGATTGAAGGTACAGAATCCTCAATGATTTCCAATATGATATTAGGAAAGGCTTTTTTATATTCTGAAATAATATTCGTAATCATATTAAGTCCCCATTGAGAAGTGACTCCTATGATTATGCGTCCTGTACCGGAAAGGTTTTTTATATTCTGATATAGTTTCTTTTTTATCTGAACGACTGCTTTGGCAGATTCCACATACAGGTTTCCAGCAGGGGTAAGTGTCATTTCATTTTTAGTTCTGTTAAATAATGGAGTCCCAAGTTCACCTTCTAGCTTAGAGAGATATTGACTCAAAGAGGATTGTGATACGAAAAGATTCTCTGCTGATTTTGTCATATTTTTTTGTTCTGCAATTTCTATTATATATTCTAAATGTTTGATATCCATAAGTAACTCCTATTGATTTAAGCCAGCAAAAGTGATTTGTTTGATATCCCTGAAATCACTTTTACTGCTAATAATATTCTTATAGTGTATATTTACAATTCACAATTTAAACTTGGCAATTATAATTACTTCAAATATTTGTTAGACAAGATATATTATAGCTCAATTATTAAGAGTTCTTCAACTGATATACAAGAGAAATAGTGCTAAAAATTAAATTTGATAACATAAAAAATGCCAAGTTCAAAATGCCAGGATTGTTTCTCATCAGGAAAGAAAGCAGATTACTCTCATAATGAATTTATTAGAGTAATCTGCTGATGCAGCATTATAGAAAAATAGACTTGGCAGATGAACTTGTTATTTTGGATTGTATCTTATTTGTACTAAAGCATTACAGCACCAGTATCAGCAGAAGAAACTCTGGATGCATATTTAGCTAGTGCTGGCTTCATTGGTCTTTCAATTGGCTTCCAATTCTTGCGGCGCTTAGCAAGTTCTTCTTCAGATACTTCCAATATAAGTGAACGATTAGGAATGTCAATAATAATAGAATCACCATCTTCTACAAAAGCAATAGGTCCGCCAGCGGCTGCTTCTGGAGAAATATGTCCAATGCATGGACCATGTGTTGCACCAGAAAAACGGCCATCTGTAATAAGGGCACAGCTTTCTCCAAGTCCACGTCCCATAATCATAGCTGTAGTCATAAGCATTTCACGCATACCAGGGCCACCCTTAGGGCCTTCATATCTAATAACTAAAACATCACCTTTTTTAATAGTATCGCTTCGAACTGCCTCATTGGCTTCTTCCATAGAATTAAATACTTTAGCAATTCCTTTAAAGTAATGCATGCTTTTTGTAACGCCAGATTGTTTTACTACAGCACCTTTAGGTGCTAAATTTCCATAAAGAACAGCAAGTCCGCCTTCTGGATTTTTAGGAGCAGATAGAGGATATAGAACGTCATTTTCTACTACAGGAGTGTCTTTAATATTCTCTACAATTGTATATCCAGTTACAGTCATGTGATTTGGTTTTAATTTGCTTTCAATGGCTTTTAAAACAGCAGGAACTCCACCACAGGCATCAAGTGCAACAAGTGGATATTTTCCAGATGGCTGTAAATTGCAGATAAAAGGAACTTCTCTGCTTAAGCGGTCAAAATCATCTAATGTTAAATCAACATCAGCTTCTTTAGCAATAGCCATTAGATGTAATACTGCATTGCTGGATGCACCTGTAGCCATTGTTGCTGAAATAGCATTTAATAAAGCTTCTCTTGTAAGTATTTTACGTGCAGTTAAACCTTCTTCTAACATTTTTACTATACGGCGCCCAGATTGTTTAGCTAAAAGACGTTTATTGTTAGATACTGCAGCAGAACTACCACAACCAGGCAATGTAAGTCCAAGGGCTTCAACTATACAAGCCATTGAATTAGCTGTTCCCATGTGTGCGCAAGTACCAGCAGTTGGTAAAGCGGCACGTTCAGCAGCGTGAAGTTCATCAAGAGTCATTTTTCCAACTTGAACTTGTCCTGAATATTCACGAAGTTCACTAGAACAGAAATTGCTATTACCTTTAAAGTTACCAGGAAGCATAGGTCCGCTTGTAACAACAATAGCTGGAATATCTAAACGTGCAGCAGCCATAATCATTCCAGGCACAATTTTATCACAGCCAGGTATAAGGACCATTGCATCAAATTGATGAGATTCCACCATCATTTCAATAGAGTCTGCAATCAACTCACGGCTTGGAAGTGGATAACGCATACCCATATGTCCTTGGCATAGACCATCACAAATAGCAATGGTTTCTAATTCTCTAGGAACACCACCAGCATCACGAACTCCTTGTTTCACGTAGTCAGCGATTTCACGCATGTGAATGTGTCCTGCAACGATTTCATTAAAGGAACTAACGACTGCGATTAATGGCTTTTTCATATCCTCTTCATCTAATCCAACTGAGTACAAAAGTGCACGTTGCCCTGTTCTTTCTAGGCCGTTTGTTAAGATGCTGCTTCTATATTTATTATCCTTGATTTGATCAAATTTATTATCTTGTTCCATATGTTTTACCTCCCTATGTTTATAATTACAGTATAGATATTGTGGATATTGATGTAAAACAGTTAAAAGTACATATATATACAAGAAAAATATTGTATATAATTGAGACAGAAGTAAAAAAGATTTATAATGGTTTAAACAATATTTTATAGAAAAGTATTAATGGAAAATGAATAAGAGCGGAGGACATATGAAGAATAGTTGGGAATATTTTTTAATAGCAGCAGAAGAAAAAAGTATTAGTGAAGCAGCAAGAAGGGTTTTTATTACTCAGCAGGCCTTTAGTGATCAGATTAAGCGATTGGAACAAGAATATGGCGTGAGGTTATTTCATAGAAAGCCACAGTTGTCATTAACAAAAGCTGGAGAAATAATGGTTCGCAGACTTCAACAGATAAAAAGTATTGAAAATATTATGAATGCAGAACTTCTTGAATCAAAAGAAGGAATTCGTGGACAGCTACGTATAGGAATGCATTCTACAAGAGCAAAGATTATTATGCCTGATTTATTGGTAGAATATCAAAAAGGTTTTCCTAATGTTTTCCTTACTGTTTTTCATGATGAATCGGATAATTTAGAAAAGAAACTTTTAGATGGCAGTATTGATATGTTCTTAGGGGTAAATGTTAAACCATCACCTGAAATTGAAAAAATTCACTTGATGGATGCTAAAATATATTTGGTCATATCAGTTGATTTATTAAATCCCGCATTCAGCACATGTATTAATGGAAAATATTGTTTCTAAACATAAAAGTTAAAGAATGATATTATTATTTTA